>JBILBT010000098.1:0-10051 GCA_044353545.1 Crocinitomicaceae bacterium
CAGCCAAAAAAATTGAAAAAGATACCTCACTCGAAAAAGGGGAAGACGATTTCAACGCGCGAAAAACGTGGACAGAATACATCAATCGCTTGGTTGGATTCTTGGCTGGCGATGCCATGTTGATTGGTTTTGTTTGGATCTTGATGCGCTACCGCAAGCGAAAAATTGTGGTCATTAGCACCGTGAATTTAGTATTGATGGCGATTCAAGCCTGGTTCGGATCCATCGTTGTTGCTTCCAACCTTGTTCCGTGGACCATTACGGTTCACATGTTACTTGCCCTTGTCATTATCGGTTTACAAATCTACCTGATTCGTCAAGTAAGCGAAAAACAGCAAGGCAATTTTCAACTCAGCAAACTCATGCGCGCCATAGCTTTCATTGCATTTGCGATTACATTTTACCAAATGTTCTTGGGAACACAAGTGCGTGAGTACATTGACGAGTTGACCAAGATGGGCTTTGGTCGTGAAAGCTGGACCGACAAACTTGGTTTGTCCTTCTTTATTCACCGAAGTTTCTCTTGGCTTGTGCTCGCGTTGATTGTTTTCATGGCATGGAAGAATGAAAGAGGACAAAAACTTTGGATCATTCGTAGCATTTTCATTGTTTTGGCCCTTGAACTTAGCTCTGGGGTGCTCTTGGCTTATGCCAACATGCCTGGATTAGTTCGGACGAGTCACTTGCTTTTTGCCTCAGTGCTCTTTGGTATTTTGTTGATGCTTGTGTTCCGAATGAAGCGTCTCGAAGCATGATTCGGGTTGTCTCCATCTTACTGATATTGTTTTCGTTTGCGCAGCTGCACGCGCAAGAAACAGCCCCTTTGGTACTTGGTGAACAGCGAAAGATTGAATCTAAGATCCTCCACGAAACACGGGTCATAAACATCTATCTACCTGAAGATTATCAGGAAACTGACACAAGCCATTATCCCGTTATTTACATCCTCGACGGCGGCATGGAAGAAGATTTCATACATCTGGTTGGCTTGGTACGTTTCAACACCCAATCTTGGATTGCGCGTTTTCCTAGGTCAATCGTTGTTGGCATCGAAAACACAAAGCGACGAAGGGATTTCACTTTTGAGGTAGCTTCGCTTGATTTCTTGAAAGAGATGGGAATTCCAGCAACTCAGTTCGCAGAATACGGAGGCTCTGCGTCTTACATGTCATTTTTGGAGCAGGAACTGAAGCCGAGCATTGATTCAATTTACAGAACTTCAGGAGAGAACACCGTGATTGGTGAATCGCTCGGTGGATTGCTTGCTACAGAAATACTTTTAAAGCGTACAAACCTTTTCACCAACTACATCATTTCAAGTCCGAGCTTGTGGTGGGGAAATGAGTCCCTGCTCGAAACTGCAAAAAATAGCACCTTAGATGCTGTAAACGTATACATCGGTGCGTGCCAGAAAAAAGAAGAGCCTCGGATGTACAACGACGCCAAGAAATTGGCAAAGATTCTTCAGAAAAGCAGTGCTTCATCGAGCCATATTTATTATGATTATATGCCCGAGGAGTTGCACTCCACTGTACTACATCAGGCCGTATACCATGCGTTTAAGATGTTTTATCCTTAGAATTAACGAAAGATTTATTTGAAATTAAACTCACCTTTCTCACTATAACTTAAGTACTAGTTATCAATGTCTTATGTTGATAAGATTTGCTTTTTTTATTTGTAAATAACGACTATCTTTATGAAATTCACACTTAAACTTAAAAACTACTGTACTTATGGAAAAGAATTTGCCTTTTATTGAATTTGGGATTACGGACAAAAACTACAACAATCGTGTTCTTCCGTTTCTTGGAAATGTTGACAATGGAGATTTATTTAAATGGTATGTTGGCAACATTTGGCGTCTTTTGTCCTACGCCTTATTGGTTGGGGGAATCGCGATTACGATCGCTGAATTATTTGGTGACTCCGGATTTATCAAACAAAATTTACAGAACGAAGCCCTGTCTGGAGGTAAAAAAGCCGGAGCTGGTGTTGGTCTAGTCATTGGTTTTGTCGTGAGTATCGTTGCCGCATGGTTTATGTATAGCGTAACGAAAAAGAGAACTGATCAATTAAAAGATCAGGAATATAATGGACTGTTGAACTACATATTTTGTACGGTAATGCCTAGACAAATCACCTTAATTGGAGAATTGAGCTTCATTATGGTGTTGTACATTGGTATCATGCAGTTGGTTGCTACGCTAGTTGGTTCTGCAGCCTATGCCCCATTGTTGTCGATTGGAGAGGTGTTGATGAGTGCGCCAGGAATTGATACAATGCGTGAAATGTTGCCAAATGCAATTGTTGGTGACTATGACAATTTTGATGTCAATATTAAAATGGCCCTAACGGGAATTATTACTTCCGTTTTGGTGCTTATTGCGTATTACATTTACCGCGAAATATACAACTACGCCATTCGCATCGTTACTGCATTGATTCATTTCATTCCGAAATTTGCCATCCCATTGGCGATTCGTAATCGTTCTGAAAACTAATCCCATTTATTCGTCCTATAAAGCCCTCTTCGGAGGGCTTTTTTTATGCCTATATTTGTCGCTTGAAGAAAACAGAAAGCAATTTGTAACCTTTTTCTTCTCATGAATTTATCTTTCTCATGAAGCAACTCATTACCCTCACTTTCCTCTTCCTCTTATCCAGCTCCTTCGGACAAGCCGAGGCTAAAATCGCACAAATTCTCTCGGCACCCCACAGCTCAACGCAGCGAATTTCATGTGAGAATTCACTGACAAGCACCTTACTGCCCTGTGAATTCTCGGGAAGTACATTTGACATTCAATCCTTAAAAAGTGCCTTGAAGAACATCGCTGTGGTGAAAATCTATTATGTCAATACCACCTACAAAAGCAGCCCTACCTTCGACCAACATGCACTTGATGTCAAACGTTTTCGTTGGTTAAGCGTGCAATTTCCCGAGTTCTTTGCGGACCCAATCATCGAATGGGAAGTTGTCGAGCAAAAGGGTTGTACAACATCCGAAGAAGGCGTAACTTTTTTCCATGGATTTGTGCTCGTACATCGTCCAGCGCTTACGGAAGAAAACCGAAACAATGAGATTGATGCCTTGCTTTCTTTTCTCCAAAATCCTGAAAACGGGTACAAAGAGCCTGAGCTTGATCCACTTGTCAACACCTTAAATCGACCGAGCAGCTCAACTTCAACAGCAACACAAAAAGAAATTAAAGAAAAGAACACCTTTGCCACCTTTAAAGGAGGAGAATACGCGCTCTTCAAACACTTTCAGCAAAAGCTAGTGAATTCACCCGGGATCAATCGCGATCGTATAGACCAATGGGTAAAAGTATCATTTAACGTTTCAGAAACTGGAGAAATAAGCAAGCTGACCTTTTTAGAAGATTATCCACTGAGCGCGAGTGATCGGGTAAAAAATGCCTTTCAGTCGATGTCCAATTGGGAGCCTGAAACGGAACATGGTCAAGCAGTTTCGACCACCATTCGGCTCGACATTCGCGTTTCCTATTCGGGCGATGTGAACGGAATTTATTTGCGAAACGGAGTTCGTCCCGATTTCAATGAACAGGATGTTGGACCTGCTCAAGTATCCTCAAATAATGAAACTACGGAAGCCCAAAACTCCATACAGTACTCAGGCGTTTACGTGAGTTTAAGTCATCTCGATTCCACAAAAAAGTATGCGCTCGTTATGGACGTGACCGGAAGCATGGGCAGTCACACAGCAGCGATGTTGGCTTGGATCAAAAAACACCATAAGAGTGCTCCATTCAGTAGTTTCTCTTTTTTCAATGATGGAAATGATGCGCATTCAAAACCCATTGGAAAAACAGGAGGAATTTATTCTACGTTCAAGATCAAAGAAGTCAATAAAGTGGTTGAATTGGCCATGCGTAAAGGAAGTGGTGGGCCTGAAATTTCCGAAAACGATATTGAGGCTGTGTTGAAAGCCATCGAAATCGATTCTACAGCTACTGATATTTTTCTTATTGGGGACAATTATTCAGACATACGGGATATTCGCTTATTGGACAATATCTCGAAGCCTGTACATGTGTTGCTTTGCGCTGCTCCAACGAAAATTCGCACAGAATACCTAGATATCGCCAAGGAGACTGGTGGGAAGTTCTATTTGAACGGTGAAATCATTGATTTGTCCAAAGTTTTGGATGGTGAAACGGTGTTTATACAGGGATTCAACTATGTGTACAATGGCAGGGAATTTCGTGTGGTTGAGATGAAGTAAGCATGAATCCCAACTGCTGGATAAACAATTTCTAAAGCAGCAGAGCAAGATCCATAATTGTTGCTGCCATTAAATGAAAAACTAAAGCGCCCTGGTGGACAATAATCTAATTTTTCTACCACAGAGGCACAGAGAATTTAATTGAAAAATGTTTTTATCCATGTCAAAACGTACAAAAAATAACGTTGAGAGCCTTTTCAGATTCTCATTAATTCTTAACCTAAGTCAATGCTTTGCATAAACATTCCCATTACTTTTGTGTTAAAGACAAACACATGCAACGGAAAGAGTTTATCAAAAAAAGTCTACTAGGTGGTGCGCTTCTAACGAGTGCAGCGGCCATCGCGCATGTGATTGATAATGATATCGATGACTTACGTCCCCTGGAAATTGTCGGTCACAACCATTTACCTAACGCCAACGACCAAATCATGAACAACACCATACTTCACAAAGCCAATACACGGGGCCATGCCAATCACGGTTGGTTGGATTCCCACCACACTTTCAGTTTTGCCAATTACTACAATCCAGAACGGATGAACTTTGGTGTATTGCGCGTGTTGAATGATGACCGTGTTTCGGAAGGAATGGGCTTTGGAACGCATCCCCACGACAACATGGAGATCATCAGTATTCCACTGGACGGTGACCTTGAGCACAAAGACAGTATGGGGAATACGGCGACGATCAAACATGGTGACATTCAAGTGATGAGTGCAGGAACAGGCATTACCCACAGTGAGTACAACCCAAATCAAGATCGCTTGGTAAAATTCCTACAGATTTGGGTCTTTCCAAACAAGCGAAATGTAACTCCGCGCTACGATCAAATCACCCTCAAGGCAGAAGACCGTCGCAACAAGCTACAACAAATTCTTTCACCAAATACGGATGATGCCGGCGTTTGGATCCATCAGGATGCATGGTTTCATTTGGGTACATTTGACAAAGAAGTTGAAAGCGACTACACCTTAAAAAAGGGAAGCAATGGAGTATATGCCTTCGTGTTGAAAGGGCAATTTAAGCTCAATGAGCAACAACTCGACGAGCGTGATGGATTGGGCATTTGGGATACCGCTGCTTTCAAGCTGAAAGCGATGACGCAAGATGCTGAGATTTTGTTGATGGAAGTGCCTATGCTTATTGGATAGTATCAAATGATACGATCATGTATCGCTTCATTTCTCCTTCTCACTCACAAAGCGATACACACGGTACGTGAGAAACATGTTAATTACAATCACTCCGATGACCACATAGCCCAGTGTGTCAAATCTTCCAAGTGGGCTAGTGTGTGACTCTTGCGTTACAATCATCCCACCGATTAAGGCTGCGATTCCACCTGCCATCTGTTGCAGTGATGAGTTGATGCTCATGAATGCTCCCCTGTCTTTCATTTCAGGGAGTGAGGCCGCGAGCGCTTGAGAGGGTACCATGCGCGCCATGATTCCCATCATCATGATCACATTAACAAGAATCAAAACGAACAAGGACACCTGAGGCAAATGGGTATAAATCGCAATGGAAATAATCATTACGATAGATGCACCTGCGAACACCTTGTATTTATTGACACGGTCACTGATGATTCCAATTAGCGGCATAATAGCAAATGTACAAACCCCCACGATCATAAACATGAGTGGCAAATCGGCTTGTTTGATCCCCACATTATTTACAGCAAAAGCACTTCCCCAAGGCATCATCAAATAACCACCAAGAGACATAAATGCGGTCGCTAGAAAACCTATGCGGTAATTGCGGTTGGAAATGGTGTTCCACATGTGCTTTAGTGGGTTGTCCTGTTGAAGCTTAAGGTGTTCAGCTACTGGTTTAAGCACAAAGAAAATGCCTATAAAAATCGCAAGAGCGAGAATGACAATCATAAAGAAAGGTGCTTTCCAATCCCAAATAGTTGCGAGGTACAAACCTATTGGAATCCCAAGAATCTGACTCATTCCGAAACCCATTTGCAAAAAACCCATCACCCTTCCACGCTGATTTGGAGCGAAAAGATCGGCAACAATCGCTAGAGAAATGGAAGACATTACACCGCCAAAAAGTCCTGTGAAAATTCGCGCACCAACAAGTGTCCAATAGTTGGTCGACAAACCACAGAGCAAAGTTCCAATGATAAATCCTGCGTAGAAGAACTGTAGCATTTTCTTGCGGTCGAATCTATCAGCAAAACTGGCTGTTAAAAATCCGGCTACACCTGCAGAAAGTGCATAACTTGACACGACAATGCCAAACTGTGAAGGTGTAATTTTAAGGTCTTTGATGAGCAAGTCGCCAAGTGGAGACATGACCATGAAATCGAGAACAACACTGAACTGAGTAAGGGCAAGAATCAGAATGACAGTGACTTGATAAGCGGAGAATTTTGCCTTTGGCGTGTCTGTTTTCATGAGTGTATAAAGGTACTGAAAGCACGTGTGATCTGTGGATTTATTTGATGCTTATTCCCGCATAAGATAAAGAAGCAGTTAAAAATCCGAAGTTTCATACAGGCCAATTGTGCATGAAAACGACACAAATAGACACAAAAAGGGGGACTTTCGTCCCCCTTCTTCAAACAATTAAACTGTAAAAGCTTATTCGATAATCAACTTTCTAGAGAAATCTCCTTTAGCTGAACGAACCACTACAGTATATACACCTGCCTCAAGGTTTTCAACAGAAACATTCATTTCAGTTGCGTTACCATTCACAGATTTAACCAATTTACCCGACAAGTCATATACTTCAACAGCGTTCAATTTATCATTGAAAGAAACTGTAAACACAGTAGATGCAGGGTTTGGAGAAACGATTAGAAGCTCAGCTCCATTCATTTCAACAATTCCGCTTCCAGGACATACGTCACAGCTTGCCCAACATACGTTTGGAAGCACAGCATCAACAGTCACATCAAGTGTACGGTTGTCAAAACCATCAGCTACCACGTCAACACATGGATCACCACCAGTCATTTGCTCTGAATCTGACCATCCGTCAACTGTAAATTTGTATTGGATTGTACCTGGAGTCAATGGAATTGTTACCTCCCAGTTTGATCCACCTACGTTCGTCATTGGAATATTAGATCCATTCCAGTTGTTAAACGTTCCGTTCAAGAACACTCCGTTTGCGATGTTTCCAACCCCTGTGTAGTTTGCCATGTTCACTTTGAATGTAACATTCGATGGAGTTGGAGGAGCAACATTTGTGCGGTTGTAAACAAATCTCCAATATCCAGGACCAAAGTTAATGTCCGCAGTCATGGTGTTGTTGTTGTTTGACAAGGTCAACACATACGTGATTGAAGCTGGCGCATTTGCTGGCGAAGCCAACTCAGAACCATTCACTACTTTTGCCAATCCGATGTGTGCACCTACACCTGTTAGGGTAAGTTCACCCGTAGTCGCGTTGAATGCCCAAGTAGCAGCATTAGTACCATTGTGAGGGGCAATAGGAGCACCACATGCTTCTGGGTCCGTACCTTGCCATGGCTCCAACCAAGTATTGCCGTCCATGTAGTTAAAGAAACTACCAGAAGCATCAAATTTTACAGAGTCGTCGAATAGACAAGCTCTAGTAGTTAAGTCAGCGGTTTGGTTAGACCACCATGAAATGTCTCCAAGACCAGGACCAACACCCAAAGCACCTGCTTGGTCTGCGAGTTTCCATGTTCCTTCAATTTGCGCATTCAATCCTGATACAGAGGCGAATGCAATCATTAAAATGTACAGTTTTTTCATACTTTCAGCAATTAATTAATACAACTTGATAAATGTTAATATAGATTTAGTTCTGCAATATAGTAATTTATACTATAAGTTCAAAAAAAGTAATACGACTTTTTTTTTCTTGTTTACATTTTGAACGTGAAGAGGTCATTCGCCACCAAATGTTCGTATTTATCGCTGTCAAACGAGAACAATTTTGCTGGACGATGCTTCACATTTGTTTGTTTCTCATTGTGGGCAATAAAAGGGATTGGCTTTATTTTCTTTCTAAAATTGGCCTTGTTCAACTCTGTTTTGAAAGCATACTCATAGATTTGCTGCAACTCGTGGAGTGTAAATTTCTCTGGGAGCAAATCAAAACAAATGGGCTCTGTTTTCAATTTATTTTTGAGCGTATCGAAGGTCGAGTTAACGATCTCCTTGTGGTCGAATGCCAAATTTCCAATTTCATGCACGGGTGTCCATGTTACTTCATTGGCCCAAGAAGAGGCAACAGCATTGACCTCTTCAATTTTCACCAATGCAAAATAGGCGCAAGTAATGACACGACCTTGTGGGTGACGGTTTGGATTTCCAAAAGTCTGAGCTTGGTGCAATTTCAAGTTGTCCAAATTCGTCAAGTCTTGCAAAATTCTACTTGCCGCTTCTGGTAGATCCTCATCTGGATACACGAGATCTCCGGGAATGGCCCAGTCACCTTTAAACGGATCTAGATTTCTTTTGATTAAGAGCAAATGAATTTGTCCTTCTTGGTATCCAAAAATCAAACAGTCCAATGAAAGTGAATAAGAGAAAAATTTCTCAAATTCTATTTTGTAATTACTTGTCATTTATTCAAGGTAAAATGCGTTTCTAGTCCTCCAACAAAAACATTGAATTCTCCATCGCCGTGTACAAAGATACCTTGCTGATTTACAAACATCAAGTCCTTGGCTGAGATTTCAAAATCTACCGTCATTTCTGTATTGGCGGGAATTTCTACTTTCGAAAAGCGCTTTAACTTTTTTCCTTCTGGAACAAGCTCCGCATACAAGTCGCCAATATACACTTGCACCACTTCCCTCACCGAGCGATTGCTCGTGTTTTTCACGTTTACAGAAATTGTTATTTTTTCTTCAGTCGTAAAGCTGGAATTGTTCATTTTCAACGCTGAATACTCTAACTTGCTGTAGGAAAGCCCAAATCCGAAGTCCCATTCTGGATTGTATGCAGAGAAATCTCCTGCTTTTGAACGATCAACGCTACGTGGGTGGTCATAAAATTCAATGACGCCATCAAATTTCGGATAGGTATAAGGTAATTTCCCACTAAAATTCACTTCACCACTCAGCAACTTTACTAGGGCTTCAGCGCCATAATCGCCTGGTAGGTAGCATTGTACAATCGCTGCTGCTCCTTCCACGATGTCGTGAAGAATGCGCGGCCTACCTTCCAACAAAACGAGCACAACTTTTTTGTTCTTTTTGTAGGCCATTTTCGCTAGTTCACGTTGCTCAGGATCTAAGTTCAAGGAGTGGATGTCACCAGGCTTTTCCGTGGATGGCATTTCACCCAAACACAAGACCACCACATCTGCTTCGTCAAGTTTCTTCGCGTAGTCGTCCAAATCCACGAAGTTGGTTTTCTCGAAATTGTCTTCAATCACCAACTCAGCGCCTTTTGTATAGAGGCAATTTTCTTTGCCGAATTTCCCTTCGATGGCTTGACGCACAGTTTTGCAATTTTGGGTATTATAACTCGAATCAACTCCCTGCCATGTATGTGTCCATGCACCGTTCAAGAAAACCAGATTGTCTGCTGTAGGTCCAGCGATTAGTATTTTACCTCCTGTTTTCAATGGAAGAACATTGTTCTCATTTTTCAATAAGGTAATCGACTCCAACGCTGAATTCAAGGCTGCCGTTTTAAATTTCTCACTGCCAAAATCAGAATACAATTCTGGTTTAAATGAAGGATCATCATACAGTCCTGTGATGACTTTCACGCGGAGGATTCTGCGCACGGCATCATCGAGACGTTCCATTGAAATCTTTCCACTTTTCACTGCATTGACCATAATGTCACAGTACTCTTT
>JBILBT010000340.1:0-3132 GCA_044353545.1 Crocinitomicaceae bacterium
ACATTTTCGTTTTGACCAATCAAGGCCGTATCATTCATTCAACAACTTTAGTCAAATAAACGATGAAACCTTTCCTTGCGTTGATCACTTCTTTCTTAAGTTTTATCGCTTGGAATCAAGAAGTTGAACATGCCTGTTCAGAGGCAAAAATCCACGCCAAACAAAATGGCATAAAGACCTTGACTGCGCTAGAGGAGGTCAAAGCAAATGGATACGATGTTCATTTTTACAGCCTTGATCTGAACATGACTAATCAGTCAACTTTACTCAGCGGAACGGCCGAAATACATGGCAGCATCGTGCAAAATTTGGATACCATTCTTCTAGAGTTATTTCCATCACAGACAATTACGCAATTGCGTTTAAATGGTGTGCCTTCCACTTACAGCCGTGTCAATTCTTTATTGAAAATCGGAGTCAATCAATCGGTGGGTAGTTCTTTCGTTATCTCAGTCGACTACAGTGGGACACCACCCACCTCTGTTCAAAATCCCTTTGGTGGCAGCGGTGTCTCCAACGCTACCGTATCAACGATTGGAAACAAAGTGACATGGACTGTTTCCTGTCCCTTTCTCGCGCACGAATGGTTTCCTTGCAAACAGATTTTGCGCGATAAAGCCGACAGTTCAGCCGTGCGCATCACAGTACCAAATGGATTGATCGCTACATCAAATGGCACATTAGAGCAAACAGAAGATTTGGGAAATGGATTTACTCGTTTCACATGGAAAAACCATCATCCCATCCTCTATTACCTGATTTGCGCGACTGTGGCACCTTACACTGAGTATGTAAACTATGCCTACCCCATCAATCTTCCTGGTGATTCTATAAAAATTCAAAATTTCATTTACGGCAATGCTACAGGTATTTCTCAAGCAGAGGCTCAATGCGATTTGCTGCCTGAATTTATGGAATTGTACTCCGACAAGTTTGGATTGTATCCCTTCAGCGATGAAAAATACGGCATAAGCCTCGCTCCTCTTTCCGGGGGAATGGAACACCAGACCATGACCACTGTGGGTGTTATGGAAAAGAAAATTACCACACATGAACTGTGTCACCAATGGTGGGGTGATTATGTTGGAATCGCTTCCTTTTCCGATGTTTGGCTTAGTGAAGGTTTCGCAACGTATGGTGAGTACATCATGTTGGAGAATTTTTATCCGACCGAAACCACAGCGCTTGTCAATGCTTGGCACAGCTCGGTGCTAACAGCGGTTGGCGGAAGCATCTGGCATACAGACACCTTGAACATTGCGCGGATATACAATTCTCGTTTAACCTACAAGAAAGGCGGGGCAATTATTCATACCCTTCGACATCTCATCAACAATGACTCACTATTTTATGCTTCGTTGCGCAGCTTCTTAAGCGCGTATGGAGACAGTGTAGCCGTGGGACTTGATTTAAAAGCACATCTAGAGGCATCTACAGGAATAGATTTGACCCCATTTTTTGAACAGTGGTATTTTGGTGAGGGTTATCCGATCATCTCTGCCCGTTGGAATTCAATTGGAAACGATGTATTGCTAGAAGTGACACATACGACATCGATGCCCTCGTCTGTGCCTTACTTCTCGATTCCCTTAGAACTTCGATTTGCACGAAATGGCTTGGCGGACACCATTGTACGTGTGAATCTCGCTGACAACTCAGATCAGTTTTATCTTTCAGGTTTGGGATCAGTGACCGCCTTGAGCACGATTGATCCAAACAACTGGATTATCAACAAGGTCGGAACGATTGTCCAAGATCCAACATTCACAGCGAGCATTGAGCCCGTGGACAAGGACGAAACGTGGAAGGTATATCCAAATCCAAGCTTAGATGAAATCACCATTACATGGAATGATGGGCAATGCACCATGCGCATCATGGATTCTCAAGGAAAAACAGTTCAAATCATCGACCATCCATCATCATCACCTGTAACCATTAGCGGTTTAAAAAGTGGCATGTACATCATTGAAATCATTTCTTCCAATGGTGAACGAACACAGCGTCGAATTCTTTCGCTTTAATGTTTTCTGAGTGAAAAGTCTTCTGAATTTCTGGCGCTATTTTCTGCAAACTCAGTACATTTGAACTCTAAAAAAATAGTATGCCTCATATCTCTCAGAAAGCCGTCGACATGCCGGCATCGCCAATTCGAAAACTTGTTCCTTATGCTGAAATAGCTAAAAAACAAGGTAAGATTGTGTATCACTTGAACATTGGTCAACCCGACATCGAAACACCAGAAGTCGCTCTTGAAGCCGTGCGCACCATGGACCGTAAAGTGATTGAGTACAGCCATTCTGCAGGATTTGAGAGCTACCGAAATTGTCTTGCGGCCTATTATCAGAAAACTGGGATCAATGTAAATACAGAGGATATTCTCATCACAACAGGAGGTTCTGAGGCCTTGATTTTTGGTTTTATGACCACGTGTAATCCGGGAGATGAGGTCATTATTCCAGAACCTTTCTATGCCAACTACAATGGTTTCGCAGTGATGGCAGGTCTAAATGTAGTTCCTGTTACGGCTGCTATTGAAAATGGATTTGCACTCCCTCCCGTTGAAGAAATTGAGAAAAAGATCACATCAAAGACCAAAGCCATTGTTATTTGCAACCCCGGGAATCCAACTGGATACTTGTACTCAAAGGAAGAACTCGAGCAACTGCGTGACATCGTAAAAAAGCACAATTTGTTTTTATTTGCCGATGAAGTGTACCGCGAGTTTTGTTACGATGGTGCAATTCCATTTTCTACAATGAACTTAGAAGGCATTGAAAACAATGTCATCATGATTGATTCTGTATCGAAGCGTTATTCCATGTGCGGAGCGCGCATTGGTGCATTGATTACAAAAAATAAAGAAGTGATGGCTGCCGCATTGAAATTCGGTCAGGCACGCTTATCTCCACCAACAATTGATCAAATCGCTTCAGAAGCGGCATTGAACACCCCACAATCTTACTTTGATGATGTTGTTGCAGAATATGTGGAGCGCAGAAACATTATGGTAGATGGCTTAAATAAAATTCCTGGTGTATTTTGTCCAAAGCCAAGCGGTGCATTTTATTGTGTGGCCAAATTCCCTGTTGATGACGCGGAGAAATTCTGTCAGTGGCTATTGGAGGATTT
>JBILBT010000341.1:0-3123 GCA_044353545.1 Crocinitomicaceae bacterium
ACAAAGCCATTTTCAACATCAAGGCAGAAAGCAACATGGTACCTGCCATCGGAGAAACGGTATAGGCATCTGGTTGCCACGTGTGGAATGGGAATAAAGGAATTTTAATGGCGAAGGCAAGGAAGAAACCGCACATTACCCAAAAGGCTGTTTTTGCTGTTAACTGAACGGCCAATAAATCTTCGTAGGCAAAACTGCTTGAGTAAGTCCCCAAGGCCATAAATGACAACAACATCGCCAAGGATCCGACAAACGTGTAGATAAAGAACTTCATCAATGGCTTCTTTCGATCAGGAGATCCGAACCAGTATGAAATCAAGAAGATCGGCACCAAGGTCAATTCCCAGAAGATGTAAAACATGATACCATCCATCGCGGTAAACACACCTAGTAATCCAAACTGCATCAACAATACCAAAGCATTGAAGGCACGGTTGTGTGCGATTTCTCGGTTCAAATTACTTAATAAAATTAAGGTTGTAATGACATTGGTCAGCACCACCATGAACAAGCCTATTCCATCGTAACCCATTTTAAATGTCAATCCAAAAGAAAGCATGAAGTCTGGAGCAAAAAGCGAGACATATTGATCTGGTGAAAAATTAGCGACATGAATGAATGAAACCACCATCGACACTACGGCGCCAATCAATCCCACATAGTTCACCTTGCTTTTCGGTGCAACCAATGCGATGAGTGCAAAAACGAGCGGTAAAGCAAATAATTCCACAGTATCAGAATTTAATTAAATAGTAAACGACAAGGCTGATCACACCGAGGACCATCCAGAATAAATAATTGGACACAACACCGGTTTGCCATTTGCGCACGATGTCTCCTGTTTTCCCAATCAAGCCTGCAAAACCATACACTGATTTATTCAAAGCAAGAACCTCAACAAAAGCGTGGATTTTCACAGAGATCCATTCCAATGGTTTAACAAATAGGAAGTTGTATATTTCATCGAAGTACAATTTCTTGTTTGATGCCAATTCCCAACCAGTAAGTTTTTCATCCGACTTCGCTAAACTGCCTCTTTTCACATAGACAACGAAGGAACCAAATAAAATAATCAAGGTCATGAGCACTGCCCCACCCATCAAGAGCATTGCTTGTGAAGAAGACAAATGGTGCGTTTCAATCAATTCCAATCCACGGGTATTGTGCTCCAAGTAATGTGACATCCAATGTGTACCTGCTTTCATCACGACACCTGGCAGATTTAAAATTCCGCCAAAAACAGAAAGAATTGCTAGAATCATTAAGGGCAAGGTCATGTTCAATGGACTTTCATGCAAGTGATGCTGTTGATCTGATGTTCCGCGGAAATTCCCGTGAAAAACCAAGAAATACAATCGGAACATGTAAATCGCAGTCATGGCAACAGATACCATTAAGATTCCGTAAATCATTGGGTTGTGCATGACAGCATGCGCCAAGATTTCATCTTTGGAATAGAACCCTGATAAAAGTGGGAATCCTGCAATCGCTAAAGTACCGATGAGGAAAGTGATGTGGGTAATGGGAATGTACTTTTTCAAGCCACCCATCACGCGGATGTCTTGTTCATCGGACATGGCGTGAATGACACTACCCGAACCTAAGAACAATAGCGCCTTAAAGAAGGCATGTGTCGTAACGTGGAACATTGCTGCTGTGTAAGCTCCCATTCCCAAGGCCACGAACAATAGTCCAAGCTGTGAAACAGTTGAATAAGCCAAGACCTTTTTGATGTCGTTCTGGCGAAGTGCAATAAATGCGGCTACAAGTGAAGTTGCCAAGCCAACATAAAGCATGATGTCTTGGGTCATTGGTGCCATTTCAAAAAAGAAGTTTGAACGCACCACCAAGAAAATACCGGCCGTAACCATGGTTGCTGCGTGAATCAAAGCCGAAACTGGCGTTGGTCCTGCCATCGCATCTGGCAACCAAGTAAACAAGGGAATTTGAGCAGATTTACCTGTAGCCCCGATAAAGAGACATGCTGTAATTCCAAACATCATCCATGTTGTAGGTTCTATTTTATCAATCAATAATTTGTTGGCCAACTCTGAATACTCGAGTGTTCCAAACTGCGACAAGATCAAGAACAAGCCAATCAATAATCCCAAGTCACCTATACGATTCATGATGAATGCCTTGCGCGCAGCTACACTGTTTGCTATTCCTTTTTGTGCATCACTGTAATGGAAGCCAATCAACAAGTACGAACAGATTCCAACACCTTCCCAGCCGAAGAACAACATGAAATAGTTGCTTCCGAGCACAAGGATGAGCATCGCAAAAATGAAGAGGTTTAGGTATGTGAAAAATTTGTAATACCCTTTGTCATGACTCATGTACCCCATTGAAAACAAATGAATCAATGAACCTACACCAGTTACAATCAATGTCATCCAGATGGAAAGTGAATCCAATTGAAGTCGAGCATTCAATTCAAATCCATCCAAGGAAACCATGGAAAAAAGATGCACCAATTGTTGCTTGTGTACACTGCCAAAAAGTATCAATGCAAGTGCAAAGGCAGTAAACATCACACCCGTTGCAATAGCTCCAACGATGGCTTTCGGCATTCTCTTCCCGAGCGTGCCATTGATTAAAGCACCGATAAGCGGCAATGCCAGGATGGTCAATAAAATTTTATCTGCTCCCATTTCTTACCCTTTAAGTTTATTGAAGATTCCAACATCTGTTGAGCGAATGTTTCGGTAGGCCATCACCAAGATGGAGAGTCCAATCGTCGCTTCGGCTGCGGCCACCACCATGATAAAGAACACGAACACTTGTCCATCACCATTTCCATGATATGTCGAAAATGCAACCATCAATAGATTCACTGCGTTGAGCATCAACTCAATACACATAAGCAATACGATGGCATTTCTGCGCACCAATACCCCTATTGCACCAATTGCAAAAAGCACAGAAGCAAGAACGATGTAAAAATCGATCGAAACCCCTGATTCAAATATACTTGCAAGTACCATATTATTCAATGATTTGTTTTTCCCGTTTCGCCAACATCACAGCCCCGACCATTGCGGCAATAAAGAGCACAGAGGACATCTCAAACGGAAGTACATATTTAGTAAACAGCAACTCACCAAGGTTTTCTACCAAGCC
>JBILBT010000099.1:0-9980 GCA_044353545.1 Crocinitomicaceae bacterium
TTGCGCTTTGGATCATTGTCGCCAATCAAGAATTCCATGTTGAATTTCTCTGCTTTTCCAAACAATCCTTTCGCATGCCAGTTATTGTTGTCGCGGTACAATTCGGGTAAATCGCGTTCAACATCAATGTGTACTTCACGTGCATCTGGGGTTGATAACTGGATCGTTGTGTTGCGTTGTGCACTTGGCTCAACCCATTTCGTTTCAAAAACATCCTCACCACTGGTGATACTGACTTCAATTGGTCCATTCACTTGACCCACATTACGAACTTTAACTGTAGTTCCATCCTCATTCGTTTTTACCGATTTGATTTTATAGTCAATATGCTTAGTCGTTTGAATTAAATCAACGAATAGCCAAGCCAAATCCTTACCTGAAACGCGTTCGAGAGTCGCACGCATGTCTTCAGGTTGCGGATGCTTAAACTTCCACTCTTCGAAGTAGGCGTGCATGCATTTGTCAAACAATTCTTCTCCCAGATAGTCTTTCAAATAGTAAAACACCAATCCTGTTTTTCCGTACATGATGGTGGCATAGTTTGCTTGTGCGAATTCTTCAGAACGGGTTTCAATAGGCTGGTCCTCTCCAAAACTTGCTGTCAATCGGTAAAAGAAATCGGATTGGTCGTGATGATCCAAGTCATCAAAATGAAAGCGACCGTTCAATACCATATCAGACAAGCGGGCGTTGTCCGGATATTTGGTTTGCACATAGCGAATTTCATTCAAGGTGTTCATTCCTTCGTCCATCCAACCATGAACGCGCTCATTGGTTCCGAGAATTCCGTAGAACCAATTGTGTCCAACTTCATGCACAATAACCACCTCCAATTCTTCTGCGGAACTCGCATTGCCAATCACAGTAATATTCGGGTATTCCATTCCGCCTCCTGCACTAATGGTTCCATCGACTGCGGTTATATTATTGTATGGATAATCGCCATTCCACAAGGAATAATAATAGGTTCCGTCGCGCAGGTATTCATCAGCATTTTGCCACAATTCTGAGTTGCTAGGCACCCACATTGCCCATGTATTGACTTTGCGTTTTGATTGAGGTAAAATCACTTCGCTCATGGAAACAGCGTACCTTTTATCGGCGAACCATGCAAAGTCATGAACGCGTTGCTGCGTATAACGAATGGTTTTCATTTCTTTCGCAGAAGGAGGGAAATCGGAGCTTGGATCCTCACTTTCGCTTAATTGCAGGTATTCATCCAAGTGCGCTTTTGTCTCCTCAACTTTTTGAGCGAGAAATTCTTTTTCTGATTCCGTTTGGAGATCACCTGTTGCACCAACGACATAATTCGCAGGTAGGGTGATGCTCACATCAAAAGATCCGTATTCGGAGTAAAATTCACCTTGATTTAAATAGGGAATAGGGTTCCAACCATTTTTGTCGTAAACGGCTGGCTTAGGATACCATTGAGTGATTTGATAGGACTGATCGATGTGACCCAAGCGAGAGATTTCTCCGGAAGGAATCTTCACCGAGAAAGGGGTAGAGACTTTGATTTTTCCACCCGGCTGAAGTGGCGCATTGAGTGTCAGGATACAGATGTCTTTGTGCTTTTCATCATAACGCCATTGAACACCATTTCCATCCACATTGAATTTAAGGTCGTCGATGTTTCCTTTGTCCTTTTCCCATCCGTAGGTCAATTCCATTTCACCATTGCGGTACAATTGTTTTCCAAGTGCACTATTTCCATCTCGGTATGCATTTGGCCAAAGGTGAATGTACATCTCTGTAAGCGTGTTCGGGGAGTTGTTTGTATAGATGAATTCTTCGTACCCTGTAAGTGTATGATCGACATCGTTTAAAGTAACACGGATAGTGTAATTCACTTCTTGCTGCCAATAGTTTTGTCCAAATGCTTGAAGATTTATAAGTATGGCGAAGAGGACAATGGAATTTCTCATAGTTGTTGTTTAAGTCAGATAAAAGTACGATTAATTCATAAAAAAGGCCACCTGAGGGCAGCCAATTCTATTTCATTGAAGAAGGGTTATTGGAGAATGATTCGTTTCTTTAGTTCAGTACCATTCGCCTTTATGTCAATAATATACACGCCAGATTGAAGGGAGTTCAGATGAATGAATGCTTGATGACTTTCGTGCGATTCAGAGAAAAGCACTTTGCCATTCAAGTCCATACACGTTAATTCCCACTTGTCGAATGTTGACGGAACTGTTACTTGAATGATCCCGTTGCTAGGATTTGGTTGAATGGTAAAATCTGCGCTTTCCAAGTTGTTTAATCCCACATATCCATCTACCTGATCGCAGTTTTCGTCGATGGCATTTCCTGCAATATCAGTTGCTCCGGGGTTAATAGTTGGATTGTTGTCGTCACAATCCAGGCCATTTAAGGCATATCCTGAGCCAGGATTTACGCAGAAAGCTTGCGCCGCGCCAGTTCCATAGGTATCGTTGTCGGCATCCGTAAAGTAATCGGTGAATGTCAATCCTTCGTCGGTTGAAAGGTCGCAGTCATTGTCAAGACCGTCGCACAGTTCTAAAGCACCTGGGTAAACAGTAGTTTCGGAATCGTTGCAATCGTTGTTGTCGGTCACATAACCAATAGGAGGACTGCACGCAATGATCGAATTTGCCGCATCACCAAAGGTATCATTGTCGTTGTCTGCGTAGAATGTTTGAAGTGCGTTTGCATTTGGATTTGTATCATCACAATCTGTATTGTTTGTTACATACCCAGCAGGTGCTCCGCAGCTTACAATCGAATCCGTTGAACTTCCATAGGTGTCGTTATCCGCATCGGCGTAGAACGTTTGAAGGGCATTCAAAGTGGTGTTTGCATCGTTACAGTCTGAGTTGTTCGATACATAACCTGCAGGCATTCCGCAGCTCACAATCGAATCTACAGCGCTTCCGAAAGTATCGTTGTCCGAATCGGCGTAATATACTTGTAAGGCATTTAGGTTTACATCAGCATCGTTGCAATCAGAGCTGTTCGTTACATATCCTGCAGGTGCTCCGCAACTTAAAATACTTACACTTGCGTCTCCATAAGTGTCGTTGTCGGCGTCAGCATAGAACGTTTGTAAAGCATTCAAGGCTACGTCGGCATCATTGCAATCGCTGTTATTCGATACATATCCCGCAGGTGCTCCACAACTTACGATGGTAACTGCAGGATCTCCATAGGTATCATTGTCGGTATCCGCATAAAAGGTTTGAAGTGCATTGAGTGCCGCATTGGCATCGTTGCAATCCGTGTTGTTGGATACATATCCAGCTGGTGCGATACAAGTAATAACCGAGTCATCGGGATTTCCATAGGTGTCATTGTCCGCATCAGCATAATAGGTTTGAGCCACAGTGATTTGTGCATTGGCGTCGTTGCAGTCTATGTTATTGGTCACATACCCAAGAGGCAAAGCACACGCTACTTGTGAAACCGCTGTATTCCCATAAGTGTCTCCATCTGCATCTGCATAATAGATGTTCGTGGGTTGAATAGTAAGGTTGAATGTAATCACACTGTCGCAGGCTGAAACATTTGGAATCGTATCGGTGTAGCTGCCTGATGTGGCATAGGTTTCATCTCCACTTGGAACGGTATACGTTCCGCAAGCGGTAAGTGTTTGTGCGCTAGATGTGTTGCAGTTGTAGCTCCAGTTTACAGAAACATCGTCGATTGCTAAGCCGTGGTCATTGCCTGCATGGTTGATGTCTTCCCATTTGAACATCACAAATTGACCTGGAGCAAGAGTGAGACCTGGAATTTGAAATGCACTGATTACAGCGCGGTTTGCTGCTTGATTGCCGTCCAATGCCCCGGCTGTTGCTGTATTTACAGGGCTGTTGCTTGTCAATGCGGTGACAGCAGTCCATCCAGTATTGTTGTTAGGAGTGAGCGAGGTAATTGCTGTTGAACTCACTTTATACCAAAAGGTGATTGCTTGTGGGGTTGTATTGTTCCCACAACGCCATTCTTCCAATGTATATCCTACAGTGATGTTTTCAATCGTTCCAATGGTTGAATTTTTGAACTGCATGCCATGGGCGAAATTTCCTGATGAATTGGAGCCAACAGTCCCCAATGCACGCTCTGTGTTTAATGCAAGTCCATAGCTGTATAGTGTACCTGTTGTTCCCGTTCCTGTACTCGCATCATAGGTCGTAGTTGCGGAAGTTCGTTGTGCATAGAAACCAGGAATCGTTGTGTTGTCGGTCCAAGGATTCAAGGTTCCACTTGTTGCAAGTGTATTAAAGTCAAAGGATTGTGAACCAGCGTTTGGAGCTGTAATGTTGATTTGACCAATAAGTGTAAGCGGTGCAGTCAGAAGTAGTGTAAGTAGGATTTTCATTTGGAATGATTTAATCAGCTTATGTGCTTTAATTTTTCATGACCAAATTAAATAAAAAAAGTAACCCAAAGGTTACTTTAATGTTAATGCATCGCTTCCTCTTCTTCAGGATCTGGAGGGAAGAGTTTCGGTAGATTTTCTTTTCCTTGAAGTCGATCTAGAAGATCTTCTAGCTGTGAAATCGAAATATTTTTCGCGATAATTTTCTTGTCTTTGTCCAAAACAAACACGCGTGGTGTCGTTTCTAAATCGTACGTCGTTTGATAATTAAGTGATTCGAGTGTTGTGTATTTTAGCAATGGAGCTGCATTTTCCATGGCTTTTCGGTACAATTGATCCGTTACAGCAACATTGATGAAGGTCAATTTATTGTCGCGAATGAATTTCTTCCATTTTTCGAAATCTTCACCTACAGCTTTGCCCACAGCAAAGACTTCAATATCTCTCCCTTTCAGTTTTTTCTCATACAATTCACCTAGTCGTGGTGTAATTTTTTTGCAATGACCACATTCTGGATCCCAAAAGTAAAGGATCGTGTAATCTGCCTTTAAGCTGTAAAAATCTCTCCATTTTACATCGGTAGTGTCGAGTAATGTCAAGTTTGGAGGTTTTACACCCATAACCAATGTTTTGCGGACAGGAATTTTCTCACAAAGGTCTTCGAGTTTCTTTTCTTCCATCCAATATGCAGGAGATTTACCTTGTGCATTTTTACTGCAATAATAGCGATCAGCCATCATGATGTACACTTTATCCATCCCCATGATGTTGCTCTTTCCATACGTGGATGTAATCCATGATACACAAAATTCAAAAGCTGTAGAAGTCGGATTCAAACGGTCACACAATTGATATCCATAGTACAATACGGTATCCCAATGTTGAATCATCATGTTTTTTCCAAAGAAGTACTCAAGCTTGTTCCCAAATACAGGCGTGTTCACCAAGCGGTCGTCGTTTAAGTCTACATTATCCCAAAAGTGACTGCGGTAGTATTTGAACTTAAACGAAGAGTCGATGATTTGTCCCTTTTCATTTACAGGCGCCTCTGGGATGGTAATGTCCATCGACATGCGAATGATTTTCGACACCAAAAGTTTAGGGTTGTTCGCCATTAAATTTTCCTGATAAGCAATGACTTCTTTGTTGATTTCATCGATTTTATCGCCCAAAACTTTGTATTCTGAGTCAGTTGGTTTTAATTCAGAACGTCGTTCAGACAATCGATTGATTTCCGTTTTTTTCGGTTGAATGAATAGAATGAAATCATTAAAAACCATATTTTCTTTCGATTTCTTCACCACCATGTTTTGAATGAAATCAGGATCTTTTGTTTCGATATAGACCTCTTCATTGTTGTAAATAAATTCAAACATCTTTTGTCCTGGCAGAAAGACACCGAGAATTCCAGGTTTTTGCTTGCTTCCATCAAACTCAACAATGCCGCCTTTTATTTCTGCTGTATCCGCATAAAATAACTTTTGACCGTAGTAGCGAACAAGGTGAACAGTGGTATCTTTTTGGCCAATAACTTTGAATCTTAGTTTCTGTCCAAAGGACATTCCAGCCAAAAGAATGAAGGAGATAAATAATGACGCTTTCATGTAAAATTTTATTTGTTGATGAAAATTATTCTTTAGACGCAACAAAGTTAAAAAAGTCGGTTGATTTAACAGTTCTTTAACCTTTTAAAAGTGGCGATGAATGCCTTTTGAAGCGGTTTGAAAGCTCGCTAGGGCGAAGAAGAGATAGACCATTGATAGCACAATAAAAGTTGCGATTGAAACTGTGGTATTGAGGTAAATACCTCCTGTAGTGAACATTTCATCCAGGAAGTACTTAAGAATGAAGAAGGAGGAAAGTCCTAAGGCTGCAATGACCCCGAAGATTTTTACGAAATACATAAAAAACGTGTGAATGAGAATTTTGGGAGCATACCCAATGCGCAACAAGGTGCGGACTTCATATTCATTTTTTGACATGAGCAATTGCATGTACTGAATGAGTACCAAACCAGATAGAAAAACGGCGATCACTGAAATTCCCATCACCACAAGCAATAAGGTGCCAATTACACTTTTCAATCGGCCCGCAACCATTTGGGCGTTTTTAGATTCTAAGCCTTTTTCTTTGAGAAGGGCTTCAACTTTTCCAAATTCATTTTCTTTTCCTGAGATCATCAGTTGCGTGATCTTCTTTTCTACCCCAAGACTAAACTGCTCATTTCCATAAGTCATGAATGATTCAGGCACTAAGATGGAAGAAACTTCATTGGTAAAACCAATAATTCGCGCATCGACCCACACCTTTTTTGTTTGATTTGAAACGGTGAACTTAAATCGGATGTCCATGGCTAAATCATCAGAAATTTGTGGAATATTACTGGCACTCATGAATGTGTTCAGCATAACCAAGAAATCCCTAGGCATAATGATGGGAACATAAGAATCTCCTTCTTTCCAATGCCATTTATTGCTGTGAACATCTAGAAATGTAGGGTCTACCGTCTGGATAAAAACATCTGATCGAAAGCGGGGCACCAAAGGATCGGCAGTCTCAAAGGATACATCAAAGTTGTTGCTGACTACAGGTTTTACCTTTTCTATGAAGGGCAACTTTTCCATTTTCTCAATTTCTCGTTCACTGAAATCTGTTTTTGTGAGCGCAAGTGAACTCGAGTTCGTCACTTTCTTTTGAACGATGATGGTGTTTGGACCGAGAATTTCGCTGCCTTGGCCAAATTCATTCAAGCGAATGAGGTAATGAACCGAAGCGATGAGGAAGGTGATTCCCATGAAGGCACCGAGCATAGCAATGATGAGTTGCTTGCGGTCCTGATTTCTGAAGAGGAGTTTCTGAATCATGGATTAGAGCATTAGGGTTTGATCGTACTGTATGCCGTGATCATCTCCCAACGAGGTCAGTACGAATCCACTTTTAAGTTCGGCGCAGCGCTCAATGATCAATTTCAAACAGCGTTGGGTATTTTCTTCATCCAAGTGAGAAAAGGGTTCGTCCATCAATAACCAATCAAAGGGTTGGCACAATGCACGTACTATAGCAACACGCTGTTGCTGTCCCATGGAAAGAAGACCACATTGTTGTTCCCATTTGTCTGAAATACCCAAGGAGTCAAGGAATCCAAAAATTTCATCTGTGCTGAAGGTCTGTGTCAAATTGTTTTTGAGCAATAGGTTTTCTTTTACTGTGATGCTTGGAAAAAGCTGTAAATCCTGAAAGATGGCCGAAATTTGTTGCTGACGAATGTTTGTCCAATCGCTCGTGCTGAGCTGTGAAATGTTTGATGAGTCGAACATTACTGATCCTGTATAGTCTTTCCGAATTCCAAGAACTGTATGTATAAATGTCGATTTCCCTTTGCCGCTTGATGCATTCAGCATGATTTTATTTCCATGCAACAGTTCAATTTCTTTGCCCCAAATGCTGTGCTCCCCATGCTGCATGGAGGCGAGGGGGAAGGGCATAACTTGATTGAGTGTAATTTTCATTTTTTCAAATTTGTTGGCCATTTTCAAGAATCATTCCAAATAAAAAGAGATGATCATTCTACAACGGAAAGTTGGCTAAGAATATCATCTACCATTAGCTTAACGTCACTTGAAAAATGAATTCGCGTGGCATCGGTATACCTGCGACACCATGTGATTTGTCGCTTGGCATAATTGCGAGTGTTCTGTTTGATTTTTTCAATCGCTTCTTTAAAGTCCATTTTTCCATCGAACCAATCAAACAACTCTGCATATCCAACCGTATTCAGCGCGTTGCATTCACGATATGGAACTAATGATCTTGCCTCGTCAATAAGTCCGTTTTCAATCATTACATCGACGCGATGATCAATGCGCTTGTAGAGCATTTCCCTTTCATGTTCGATGATGAAGTAATGAACATCAAATTCACGTATGTTTTTTTCTGCTTTACGAAGAGAAGAAAAGGCTTGTCCGGTGATTTCGATGGCTTCCAAAGCGCGTATGATGCGAACAGGATTTTGACGGTCAACTTGATCGTAATACACGGGATCGGCAGCTTTCAATTTCTCAAGAATACATGCAAGACCCTCGACTTTCCATTGTTCAGTTATCTTATCGCGAATTTCAGTCGAATGCGGAATGTTGTCCAGCCCAGTGCACAACGCATCGATAAACATTCCTGATCCACCCGTAAGTATAATGGTGTCGTACTTTTGGAATTGTTGTGTTAAAACCTCCATGGCTTGTTCGGCGTAGTCTGCTGCCGTGAGTGCTTCGTGGATGGAATGAGAATCAATGAAAAAGTGCGGAACACCATCCTGCTCTTGTGTGCTGGGTTTGGCAGTTCCGATGGACATTTCTTTATAGAATTGGCGGGAATCAGCTGAAAGAATAACCGTGTTTAATTGTTTTGCCAAGGCTACGCTTAGTGCAGTTTTTCCACAAGCTGTAGGTCCACCAATAACCAATAATCGTTTCATGATGGTCAATTAAAAATGGTCTGCCATTCCAGGTATTGTGCATAGATTCTTCGCACATAATGATACGTTCTGGCACCGCGTAGCGCACCATTTTTGACAACAGGATCTCGGTAATATTCTGCTTTCGAAAGATTCAACATCATCACTTCAACATTGTCATCCCATCGCAAGGGGTTCATTCCATGCTTTTTGGCCAAACGTTGTGCATCCTCAATGTGAGAACGACCTGCATTGTAGGTTGCGAGGGTGAACTTCTCGCGTTGATCTCGATCTGGAATCATTTCCCATGACAGGTAATCTTTACCAAGTTTCTTCGCTCCACCATTGATTTGCACCTCTACTGATGAATTTGGATAAACCCCATACTTTGGACCTGTTCCAGGCATAAATTGCATGATGGAGTATGCGCCACCAAAGCCTCGTGCGTTCGGATTAAAACGTGTTTCGTGGTAGGATACCGATGCCAGCAATAACCACTCGAAGTCGTATTTTTTTGCTGCTTTTCTAAAAATCTTATCGTAGTTCGACAATTGACCTTTTAAACTGGACAATCCATATTGAGCTTGAACGGTGAGGTCTTCTTTGATGAAGTACTTGGAATAGATGTGCTTAAACGCCTTTTTCTTTTTGAATTTAGCAAGCCATTGATCGAATGAGGCCTTGAGAAGTGGACTCGATTTTCGGATACCAAACCCAATTTTTTGATCCACGGACAAAAATGTTTTGAGGTCGATGTTCTCTAAAAAACGTTGGTTGATGAGTGCCACATTTTTTTCAGCTACAGTATAGTCGATTTTACCTTCAGAAACGAGTTCAATCATTTCTTCCGTACTTTTTTTTCCGTCTAAAGCTTGAATGTAGATGGTGTCGCAGATTTCATCTTGGAGATTGATCAGGCGCAAATAATATGATGAATTTCTCCATACAGGGATTTTCTTGTGACCTAGCTTTAACAAATCCCGAATCATATTTTTGTTGACCTTGTCGGGATGCATTTTTTCCCATCCATCGGGTTTTCGTTGTATGAGAACCAAGGGCGAATGCATGTATGGTTTAGTGAAATTGATGTATTTCATTCGATTTGGATTCATGGCATAATTGCACGCAATCAAATCGCCTTCTCCGGAATTTAATAAGCCAATGATGTTGTCTAGATTTCGGACAATCTTTACT
>JBILBT010000100.1:0-9928 GCA_044353545.1 Crocinitomicaceae bacterium
AGTGTCGTTTATTGGTTTTGTGAACGCCGAGGTCAATCGCGCCAATTATTTGAAATCAGCCATTTACATTTCCATACCGAACAGTGATGGAACAGCAATCAGCTTATTGGAAGCCATGGCTTATGGTGCAATTCCTGTGGTATCTGATCTTCCTGCCAATCGCGAGTGGATTGTAGATGGTGAAAACGGTATAATTTTGCGCGATAGAAATGTTGAAGAAGCCTTGGAACGCGCACTAGAATTGGATGCCGAGGATGTCGCTGAACGGAATGCTCAAATCATTTCAGAACGAGGAAGTAAAGAAGCGAACAGAAGCATTTTCTTGTCGCTGTACGATCAATGTCAGTGATTGTCTACGGGGTAATTGGACACATATTCAACGATACCTTCTGGAAAGGTATACAAGGGTGAATAGCCAATTTCCGTTGTGATGCGGTCGATTTTCGCAAGGGAATGCATGATGTCACCAGGACGTTCTGGACCATGCACAACTTCAGCACTTGAATGAATTCCACGTTGCACCAATCCCTCACGAAGGGCCTCCACCACCTCGAGCAAGGTAAATGACTCTCCACAGGCCACATTGTACACCGCTGCGCCATTAAATTCACGTTCCGTAGTCAAGGCCAACACATTTGCACGCACCGCATTCTTCACATACGTAAAGTCACGCGTTTGTGATCCATCCCCGTTGATTGTCACGGCTTCGTTTTTCAGCAGTTTATCCAAAAATTTTGGAATGGCTGCAGCATATACGCCATTTGGATCTTGTTTTGGGCCAAACACGTTGAAGTAGCGCAAGCCAACAGTTTCCATACTGAACAAGCGCGCATATACTCCTGCGTATTGCTCATTCAACATTTTCGTCACTGCGTAAGGAGAAAGTGGGCTACCTTCAACACCCTCAACCTTTGGAGATATGGCTAAATCGCCATAGACCGATGATGAGCTGGCATAAACGAAGCGTTTAATTCCTTCTTCCTTCGCTGCGTGCAACATGTTTAAAAATCCTGTTGCGTTGGTTGAGTGTGTATTGTGTGGGAATGCAATCGAACGAGGCACAGAGCCCAAAGCTGCTTGATGAGCAATGGCATCGATACCCTTGACCGCTTTTTGACAGTCCTCCACGACTTGGATGTCGCCTTCAAACAGTTCAAAATTGGGGTTGGAGAGAAACTCAGTTAAATTCTCTCTTCGACCAGTTGCAAAATTATCCATGACACGCACGCGTGCACCTTGATTAAGAAGTTCTTGCACAAGGTTGGACCCAATAAATCCTCCACCACCAGTTACGAGTATGTGTTTATCTTTCAACATAAAGAAAGGTACAAGCTTATTTTGCGTAATTCACTGAACGTTTCTCACGGATTACCGTCACCTTCACCTGACCTGGGTAGGTCATTTCAGTTTGAATGCGTTGAGAAATCGCAAATGACAATTCATCTGCTTTCATGTCCGTTACTTTTTCACTTTCTACAAGAACGCGTAATTCACGTCCTGCTTGAATTGCATAGGCACTTGAAACACCGTCATACGACAAGGCCAATGTTTCCAATTCTTTGATTCGTTTGATGTAGGCCTCAACAATTTCACGACGCGCTCCAGGGCGTGCTCCAGAAACGGCATCACATACTTGAACGATAGGAGAAATCAAAGTTGTCATTTCAATTTCGTCGTGGTGAGCACCAATCGCGTTGCATACATCTGGTTTCTCGCCATATTTTTCAGCGAGCTTCATTCCCAAGATGGCGTGCGGCAATTCTGGTTCATCATCCGGCACTTTGCCAATATCGTGAAGTAAGCCGGCGCGTTTCGCCAATTTCACATTCAATCCAAGTTCAGCTGCCATGATAGCGCACAAGTTGGCAACTTCTCTCGAGTGTTGTAGTAGGTTTTGTCCATAAGATGAACGATATTTCATGCGTCCTACCATGCGTGTCAATTCTGGATGCAAGCCATGGATTCCAAGATCCATGCACGTGCGACGACCTGTTTCGGCTATCTCTTCCTCGAGTTGCTTGCGCGTTTTTGCCACCACCTCTTCAATTCGAGCAGGGTGAATACGTCCATCAGAAACCAATTGGTGCAAGGCAAGACGAGCAATTTCTCTTCGTACTGGATCAAAACAAGAGAGGATGATTGCTTCAGGTGTATCATCTACAATAATTTCCACTCCCGTTGCAGCTTCCAAAGCACGAATGTTTCGTCCTTCACGACCAATGATGCGTCCTTTTACCTCATCAGAATCAATATTAAACACAGAAACTGCATTTTCTACCGCTTGTTCAGTGGCTACACGTTGAATCGACTGGATGACAATTTTCTTTGCCTCGCGGTTTGCATTCAATTTCGCTTCTTCAGTGATGTCTTTGATGTACGTCATGGCTCCAGTGCGGGCCTCATCCTTCAGCGCCTCCATCAAGCTATTTTTCGCATCTTCAGGCGACATACCGCTAATGCGAGACAATTCCGCCACGCGCTTTTCCTGAATTTTATCCAATTCTTGGTGCTTCAAATCGAATGCTTGTGTTTTTGCTTCTAAGTCTTGTTGATTTTTTTCAAGATCACTTTCTTTGCGACTGACTTCTTCAATTTTCTGAGAGAGCGTCTTTTCGCGAGCTTTCGCGCGATCTTCAGCCGATTGTGTGCGTCGTTCGCGCTCTTTCATGTTTTGTTCATGCTCCTCCTTGAGTTTCATAAACTGTTCCTTTGCTTGAAGAATTTTCTCTTTCTTCATGTTTTCCCCTTCAGATTCGGCCTCGCGAATAAGGGTATCACGTTTGTTTTTGAGGATCACATTTTGCAGCACAAATATACCTGCGCCGCCGCCTGCCAACCCTATCAAAATACCTATAACCATTCCCATTTTTAAATAAATTAAATCATTATACATCTTAAGAATGCACAAAGTAGAAAGGGAAAAAAGAGCGATTACTTTAACGAATCCAGCTCTTTGGATAAATCTCCAAGTTGCTGTTCAAGAGCAGAAAAATCAGTTTCTGCTTTTATTGGGGCTGCAGCTGCTGAGCGTGTCGACAATTGCAAAGCGGTCATTGCAAGTAGATCTTGCATGTCTTTTACCGCGTAGCTGTCTTGAAGCATTTTGATCGACTTATTGATGTCTTCTGCTGCTTTCGTAACGCGTGCTTCCTCACCCTCATTCACTGTAAGTGGATAAGAACGACCAGCAACCATTACCTTCAAGGACAACTTTCCCATTCGTTATTTCTTTAACTGACCAATGCAGTATTCAATCTCTTTCACCAATTCATCAATCTGCTCCTCATTTCTTCCATTTTGAGGCGCGGAAACTTCGACAATCTGATTTTTCGTCACTTCCAAATCCAACTTCAATTGATCAATTGCTGCGAGGCACTCATTTTCTATGTGTTTCGCAGACTTCAATCGTTCTTCTATTTCTAGAATTTGTGTTTGAAGTGTTTGATTTTTAATCCGTTCTTGCACCAACTCATTATGAATTTCAAGCGCTTTCGCTCGAATTTCGTTCATACTATGTTGAATGCGCTCTGTCATTTGGATCGACTTTAGACAAAGTTAATACATCAAGTCACACTTACAACATTTTTCATCTTCCGTGCTCTATTTTTTTTCTTAAGTGTAACTTTGGACATATGCGCGTTTCAAACCTTCTTTATTGTATATGTTGCTTATGGTATTTTGCAACGCTCGGACAGTCGGAAGAACAGGTTGGATTTCGATCGCCCTTGGATGCTTTTCAACCTACCATACTTACCGCAGGGTTTGGTGAAATTCGTCCGAATCACTTTCACATGGGATTGGATTTTCGCACTGCTGGACGTGAGGGATTAAAGATCAGAGCTGTCGAACGCGGATACATCGCACGTATAGTTGTTTCTCCCCAAGGTTACGGAAAGGTGTTGTATGTCAATCATCCCAATGGCATCACGAGTGTCTATGCGCATTGCTCAGATTTCAATACACGCATCGACAGTTTGGTAAAGGCCATTCAAATTCGTTACACATCCAATGAAGTTGATGTGCGTTTGGCTGCAAATGACATTCCTGTTGAACGTGGTGAAGAAATTGCTTTTTCTGGAAATACGGGGAATTCTTCGGGACCGCATTTGCATTTTGAATTGCGCGACACCGAAAGTCAAGATGCTTTAAACCCCTTGACACATGGTTTGTACATCGCCATGGCCGACCACCAAGCGCCAAAAATTCAAACCATAAAGCTCTATGCGCTCAATGAAGACGGATTTGCAATCCCCGGTAAAGAGCTTATTGTCCGCCCTAAAAACTTAGACACGCTGCATGTTCCATCACATTTTTGCAGTGCAGGAGGTGGAATTGGATTTGCAATAGAAGGAACTGATTTTACAGATAAATCTGCTTCTTCATTGGGACTGTATGCTACAGAAATTTACTGTGGGTCTGAGCTTGTGGGTGGATTCCAACTCGACCGCATATCCTTTGAAACAACGCGTTTGGTTAATGCGCACTGTGATCATGACGCATTCACCGAACAAGGGAAACGCTATCACAAATGTTTTCATTCGTCCTTTGACCCCTTATCCATTTACCCAATGCGCGAACTTGGAGTTGTGGCCATTGAACCGGGAACGATCTACCCCATTCGCATCAAAGCCCTCGATGCCGCGAAAAACAGTAATGAATTGAAACTTGTCATTGCCGTTGAACAAGGTTTAAAAGCTCAAGCGTTCTCATATCCTGAGTCATTCTTGTTTCCAAACGAAAGTTCCCTTGTCGTAAAAACTAATTGCCAAATTTCAATTCCTCATCAAAGTATACTATATCCTATGGATCTTTCGACACAAAAAAAAGAGACGAATTCCATTGGCTACCCCATTCTCAACCGAGCGATTGACATTTCCTTTCCATTGCCCTCTTGGAATTCAGACCATGCGAAGTATTACATTGAGGTGACAATGGCAGATGGGAAAAAGCGTTTTCTCAAAACGCATTTCAATGCCCAAGGAATGCAGGCATCTTCAACATACGCTGGTATTTTTACCCTAAAAATAGATGATAAAGCTCCACTCGTCAGCGCCTTGAATTTCGTTTCTGGTCAACAAAGTGCAAAAAGGAATTTCACTTGGCGAATGAAGGACAGTGAAACAGCAATTCGCCAATACGATCTCGTTGTTAATGGAAAGTGGGTGCCAGTTTATTACGATTCCAAAAACGATATCCTTGAATTCATTAAACCAGCATTGATGATTGGAACACTGCCTTACCGTCTGCGCGTGCGAGATTGGTGTGGAAATGAAACGGTTCTCGATGGATTTTTTGTTTTCTAAGAGGGATTATTATCCACCTATAGATACGCCGATGAGCATTCCAATGCCGTAGGTCACAGCTGCCGCACAAAGTCCAAAAAATACCTGTCTAAAACCTGAGAACCAAACATTTCTACCAGTAAACAAGGTGATTGCTGCACCAATGAGAAAGAGACCGAATGCACTAAATACCGTACTTAGAACAATCGCCTTCATACCCGAAGTAAACATGAAAGGGATGAGGGGGATTATGGCACCAATGGCAAATAGAAAAAAGGACGAAAGTGCCGCCTCCATGGCCGAGCCTTTCAATTCCTCAGCATTGATTCCGAGTTCTTCCTTCACGAGCACCTCATGCGCTGCTTTTGTGTCCTTCAATAATTCGTCTACAATTTTCTCTGCTTGATCTTCAGGAATACCTTTGGCCATGTAAATGAGTTTCAATTCCTTTCGTTCACCTTCGGGATTTGTTTCCAACTCTTCCATTTCCAGTTGCATCTGGTTTTCATACAGTTCTTGAGAACTTTTCACTGAAATCCACTCACCCAGGGCCATGGACAAGGCACCCGCAAGCAGACCCGCTGAACCAGCGAGCATTACCCCTGCTTGATTTGCAGATGCACCCGCAACACCCATGACCAAACTGAAATTAGAGACAAGTCCATCATTACCCCCGAGCACTGCTGCGCGAATGGCGTTTCCTCCAACAGACCGGTGACGTTTTTCAAAACGCGAAAGTTGCGAAGCAGAAACTTTTTGATCGTTATCTAAGATATTTCTCAGAATTTGAACATGGGCATCTTCGGCACCAGTAAGGGGCATCTGCATGCTTTTCTTCTGCTTCATGACCGTATTGGCCAATCCCTTTTCAGTATCGAGCAAGGTTCCAAGGATATATTCATACCCAAATAGTTTACCGATTCTAAGAATTGTTTTCGCGCGCCACGATGGTTTGGAAACGAGATCAATCGACACCTTCATTTTCTGCGCAAAAGCTTGAGCATGTGAAAATTCGATTTCGCTCATTTGCCGAAAAATATCCGCTACAATAGGGTCTTCTTCCTTTTCTGCCAGTTTCGAATAGAGAAACCAAGCATCAATTTCAGTTTGAATGTGGCTTAAATCCATCGAATCAATTTGTATACAAGCCGCTGGTTGAAGAACCATGACATGAGTTACACTGTCCAGTCGATAATCCAGTTGACATAGAAGCTGTAGCTCCAGCTGTGCTTGTAATCACAGGATAAAGACCTGTAATGTTCATCGATTCTGTTGTGTAGAAATTTCCTTTCGCATCAATTGGCAGCGTGTACATCAACTGTCCAGTACCGTTCGCTTGGAATCGAAATTTCCGAATGGATATGAGCCAGAACAGTTACAGTAACGACTGTTGATTTAAAAGGCATATTGTTCTCGACCTCAGAAGAAGTTGAGTTGCTGAAATAATGATTCTTAACGAAAGAGAAAAACGATGAAAACGGCTTATTGCCTTCCTGATGCTTTTCGTAATGTTCTACTAGTTCATTGAACTTAAGAAATTGTCCTCCTTGCATATTCGGCGCTAGTGAGAGCACTCCAAAAAGTATTGCAAACAAGATTGAAATCAATTTCATACAATAAAGGTATGGAATTTAAGAACGCGTTACCGATAAAAATTAAGCCATTGTGCTCGGTGGCCCAAAGTTCATTGGTGGCATAGGAGGGCCGTTTGAATCATCCACTGCACCAAAATTCTGCTCAAAATTCTGCATGTTCTCCATCAGGGCGCGCATAAATCGTTTCGCATTTTGAGGCGTCATAATGACCCGAGATCTAACTTTCCCTTTTGGCATTCCAGGCATCATTTGAATGAAATCGCAAACAAATTCTGCTTGAGAGTGCGTGATTACAGCTAAATTGGAATATACACCCAAAGCGGTTTCCTCATTGAGTTCAATATTAACTTGATTATCGTTGTTGTTTTCCATAGTCTAATTTTCAAAAGTGAAGGTAATCATATTCGCTTGAAGTATAAAACACAAAAGGAGCGTTTCCGCTCCTTTTGATCAAATTTATTTCTGTATTGATTATTCTTCAATCAACTCATTATAAGCTTCAAGAGAACCAACATTCATTTTTTGGAAATCACGCACACCTGTTCCTGCTGGAATCAAGTGACCCACGATAACATTTTCCTTCAAGCCAAGAAGGTGATCTTCTTTACCTGAGATTGCTGCTTCGTTCAACACTTTCGTTGTTTCCTGGAACGATGCAGCAGAGATGAATGATTGTGTTTGAAGTGATGCACGTGTGATTCCTTGCAACAAAGGTGTTGACGTTGCAGGAACGGCATCTCTTGCGATAACCAATTGCTTATCAGAGCGTTTCATTTGTGAGTTTTCATCTCTTAATCGACGAGCTGATACAATTTGTCCCGCTTTCAATTCAGGTGAATCTCCTGGATCAACAACAACCTTCTGACCGAAGACTGAATCGTTTTCTTCCATGATATCTGCTTTGTGTACCGATTGACCTTCCAAGAAACGTGTATCCCCTGCATCGATGATTTCCGCTTTTAGCATCATTTGACGAACGATTACTTCGAAGTGTTTATCGTTAATTTTCACCCCTTGAAGTCGGTAAACCTCTTGGATTTCATTGACGATATACTCTTGTACTTTCGTTGGTCCTTCTATGTTCAAGATATCATTTGGTGTAATTGCACCATCAGAAAGTGGTTGACCAGCGCGAACGAAGTCATTTTCCTGAACGAGGATATGTTTCGAAAGTGGCACGAGGTACTTACGTACATCACCTGTTTTCGAAGTGATTTGAATTTCACGGTTACCACGTTTGATTTTTCCGTATTCAGCGATACCATCGATTTCAGAAACAACAGCTGGATTAGATGGGTTTCGTGCTTCGAACAATTCCGTTACACGTGGAAGACCACCTGTGATATCCCCTGTTTTACCTGATACACGCGGAATCTTCACAAGGATTTCACCCGCTTCAATCATAGATCCTTCTTTCACGGAGATATGTGCTGAAACTGGCAATGAATATTCGCGAAGAATTTCTGCTGATTTTGATTTCCCTTCGTAGATGTGAATCGCTGGATTTTTCTTCTTGTCACGTGATTCTGTGATAACTTTTTCAGCATACATCGTCTGCTCATCGACTTCTTCACGGTATGTAATACCTTCAATAACACTATCAAAGACAACCTTACCAGACACTTCAGAGATGATTACAGCGTTATACGGGTCCCACTTACAGATGACGTCTCCTCTTTTGATTTTTGAGTTATTCTCAACAACCATTTCAGAACCGTAAGGAATATTCGCTGTCATGACAACAACACCTGTTTTTTCATCAGTAATTTTAATTTCAGCCGAACGACCAACAACCACAACTACTTTCACTCCATCCGCATTTTTCTTTTCAATTGTACGAAGTTCATCGATTTCCAATTTACCAGAAGCTTTTGCTTTCAAGCTAGATACATCCGCAATGTTCGAAGCGGTACCTCCAACGTGGAATGTACGAAGTGTCAACTGTGTTCCCGGTTCACCGATGGATTGTGCAGCGACAACTCCAACAGCGTCACCTTGTTGTGCCAATCGGTGGTTAGATAGATTTCGTCCGTAACATTTTGAACATACACCACGGCGCATTTCACAAGTCAATACGGAACGAATTTCAACTTCTTCAATACCTGATTTTTCAATTTTCGTAGCTACGATTTCTGAGATGATCTCTCCAGCCGCTACGATTAACTGATCTGTTTCAGGAACATATACATCGTGAACTGAAGTTCTTCCGAGAATACGGTCAATCAACGGTTCAACAATTTCATCATTTTTCTTCAATGAGGTTGCAACGATACCACGAAGGGTACCACAATCTTGTGCATTGATCACAACATCTTGTGCAACATCCACCAAACGACGTGTCAAGTAACCTGCATCCGCTGTTTTCAAGGCAGTATCGGCAAGACCTTTACGCGCACCGTGAGTAGAGATAAAGTACTCAAGGATCGAAAGACCTTCCTTAAAGTTTGAAAGGATTGGATTTTCAATGATTTCTTGAGAGCTCGCACCCGACTTTTGCGGTTTCGCCATCAATCCACGCATACCTGAAAGCTGACGAATCTGTTCTTTCGAACCACGGGCTCCAGAGTCAAACATCATGTAAATTGAGTTAAACCCTTGACGGTCGCTTTTCAGCTGGTCCATCAATGTCTGAGTCAAACGTGAGTTTGTATGTGTCCAGATATCAATAATCTGATTGTATCGTTCATTGTTTGTAATGAGACCCATATTATAGTTCACCATTACATCTTTCACTTCATTTTCAGCTTTCAATACCAACTCTCCCTTTTCCTTCGGAATAATGATATCATCCAAATTGAACGATAGACCACCTTTAAAGGCCATGTCGTATCCCAGTTCTTTGATATCATCCAAGAATTGCGCTGTACGTGATGTTCCAGATATTTTCAACACTTCTCCGATAATATCACGAAGTGCTTTTTTCGTCATTACATCATTGATGAAACCAACTTCACGGGGCACACGCTCATTGAAGAGAATTCGTCCACATGTTGTTTCAATCAACTGAATTTCTGGTTCACCTTGCTCATTCAAATCATAGGTTTTCACCTT
>JBILBT010000101.1:0-9912 GCA_044353545.1 Crocinitomicaceae bacterium
ATAATAGCGAATTGCAATAAAACGTGTTCTTCCTTGCCGCCGAAGTTAACAAAAACAATTTAAATATATTATCTAAAAATTAATCTTCAGGAAAATCTGTACTGGAATCGTCGAGAATATTCTCTGGGGAGACATACTTCTGCCAGCGTTCGACAATGTGTTTAAAACCAGAAGGTAGGTCTGAATTGAAGCGCAAATACTCTTTGGTAACGGGATGTTCAAAACCCAAGGTTTTTGCGTGTAAGGCCTGTCCAGGTATCAATGAGAAGCAATTTTCAATGAATTTCTTGTAGCTTGCAGATGTTGTTCCCTTTAGAATGGCGTCTCCCCCATATTCAAGATCATTGAATAGTGGATGTCCAATGTGCTTCATGTGGGCACGAATTTGATGTGTTCTACCTGTTTCAAGACGGCACTCGACCAAGGTCACCAATCCAAATCGCTGTAAAACTTTGTAGTGTGTTACCGCATGTTTCCCAAAGTCTCCGTCAGGAAATATCGTCATCAACTTCCTGTTTTTCAAAGACCTACCAATATGACCGGTTACCGTTCCATCTTCGGATACATCGCCCCAAACCAAGGCATGGTAGCGTCGTTCGGTGGTGCGGTCATAAAACTGCTTCGCCAAATAGGCAAGGGCATCTTCGGTTTTCGCAATAACCATGAGGCCTGTTGTGTGCTTGTCGAGTCGATGCACCAAACCGGGACGTCCAAAATAATCCTGAATTTTGTAGGGTAAATTGTCAAAATGGAACACCAAGGCATTTACCAAAGTGCCCGAATAGTTGCCATAACCGGGATGCACCACCATATTTGACTGTTTGTTCACAACAACAAATGCAGCATCTTCAAATACAATATCAATAGGGATATCCTGTGGGATGAGTTCAATTTCACGCACTGGATGAGGCAGTACCAATGACACTTCATCGCCTGGTTTGACCTTATAATTCTGCTTTACTTTTTGGCCGTTTACAATAATGTTTCCATTCTTCGCTGCTATCTGCACCTTATTTCTGGACGTGTTTGCTAAACGATCAATCAAAAATTTATCAATCCGAATCATTTCCTGACCGGGATCAACTTTTATCTTAAAATGTTCAAAAAGGTCTTCTTCTTCTGTTTCGACTTCGTCGTTTACTTCTTTCATCAGAACTTGATGACTTTGAGAGTTTGAGCGGAATTGCCTGCGCATTGCACCTTCAAGAAATACACCCCAGAGGGTTGTGCTGACATATCAATCACAGAATCCAGCCCAGAATAAATCAAACTTCCTTGAGCATTGTACAATGAAATTGATTCCAATGTTAATGGATCAACACGAATGTTCAACACATCAGTTAAAGGATTTGGATAGGCAACAATTGCCGTCATCTCAGCATCGACAACAGTCAATTCAGCATCCAAATTTGTAGAAAAGATTGGACGAATCATGACTGAACCTGGTATTTGTGATTGAATCCAATTGACACCGCCATCCAAACTGTAAAATGTTTTGTCAGAACGATCATTGTTTCGATCAAGTCCAACATTTAGACGTTGAGGATCAAATTGTCTCCACCCCACAAAGAAACTCGTAGCCACAGCAATCTTCGCTGTATCCTGAAAATAGTAAGTTTCAAAATGATTTCGTTCCGTTCCATAGATGGGTGATCTTGGAAAGAAGATATTGTCTTCATACAAGACCTCACCAGGAACACCATTGTTATCTTCCCAAACTGTCAATAAGAAAAGTTTATCCGACACATCTGTCACGGAGGGAACGAAATGAAATTGAACACCAATGATTGAGTCGGCGACATAGGCGTCAAACTTAAGCGCCAAACGTGCTTGTGCCCCTGTTGGACCATAGGCCGCTTCAGCAGTCCCATCGTTGTAGCTATAATAATTACCAAAATATTGAACACCAAATGTTGAGTCATTTTGTGCTAGATTTGGAAATTGAGCTCCAGCTGTCGCAAGCAGATCAAAGGTTTGCTGATTTCCAGTTTTGGTTATGTCGTAATTGTATCCTCCTGATAAATCATGGTAGGACAAATATGTTTCTCGAGGCCCATAATTGATGTTTCCTCCTGAAAGTGTTTGCGCATTCATGATGAAAGATCCTTCGGTAACACCACCATAAGATACCTTCACCTCACCATTTAAGTTGTTTTCCGGAAGTGTACTTCCGTTGTGAACGGTAATGTGTAGAGAATCTGTCATGTGACCTGCTGGGTTGGCTAAGAAATGATCCCAAGGCACTGAAGTATAGTCTGTCAACAAACTTCCAATCGGATAAGAAAAAGCAAAATCTTTAAAAATCGTATCTTGAAATCCCGAGAGCGCCCTCAGATGCACATAGTCTATGTGAAAGTGATCCAAACTTCCCGATAGAGATCCGTAATTTCTAAATCTAAACTGAAATCCTTTTTTGAAATAATCTACAGTAGAGAGATTGATGTTCACTGATTTAAAATCGGAGACTGGCGCACCGGATGCGCTCCAAACGCGGTTCCATTGATCATTATCCTTTGCATAAAACTCCAACACCAAAGAGTCTGAATCTTCGGGAATGTCACCAAAACCCTCCGTTTGATACAGGAAACTGAAATACACTGAATCGCCGGCATTCAATCCCGACATATCGATTGGCTTTGAGGTTAAAACATCTGCGTAATTGGTAATCGCTGTATTGATCGCGTAGGGATAACCGTTTTCGTCCAATCCATCTAATGTCACGACCCCAAGTGACCGCGGTTCGACCGCAAATCTGTAATTGTGGTAAGCATACGCATCCAACCAAAACTTTGTCGGATCGCTAATTGTCATAAAAAACTGCGTCGCAGAATCTTGCGCATATTCAGGGTTTTCAATCCAAATGGTGTCTGAAAGGTCTCCAACAAGGCCCAATGTATCATAAATGTAGTAAGGTGGGAACAAATCGGTTGATGCATATACAACGGGATACGCACTCAAATCACCCACCTGAAAAGTAGTTGCAGAAAAATTTTCGTCAAGATAGCTTAATGTTGTATTGTCGAATGTGCGTCGAAACGTTTGTTGGGCTGTATAGAAATTGGTGTTCGGTATTGGAAGACCTGTGATATCGTCAAGAATATGGTATTTTTTGTCAGAAGTCACGCTAGGTGCCGAATAATTTTGAGAATAATTTTGAAAATTATTTCTGCTGAATTCGTCAAAAAACGGGAGAGATATGGTGTCTGTAAAATAAATAAATGTGCTGTCGAAGGTGCCTGGATTGGATTTTTCACGGGCTTTTAGCCTTCCCTTAAGATCGGGGTTACCCATCAATGGACCCACATCCTCCCCCTGAGAAAAGGCAGTAGGCATACAACTTGAAGCAATAAGGACGAACAAAATTTTCTTAATCATAGACATGCACTTATGGGTTTTGTCCACCTCCTGAGAAATTCTTCGCAGCATTTACCGTAAAAGTTGAACCCGTCGGAATCATTGCGCCTTCAATGTATTCTGGCGATTGTGATGTTACACGGGCAGCTGTAGAATCTTCATAAGTCAAACATTCAGGGCATTGTGGATTGAACACAAAACTCCCGAGAGCTGCTAAACGTTCTCTTGCTTCAAAAATTGTAAGACCATACAAATCTGGGATTTGTACAGGCTCACCCATTTCATTTTTACCGACTACAAGTGTGATGATTGACCCAATTGGAATTTTTACACCTTCTTTAATAAATCGTCCTTTGTACTGTTGGTCCAACACGGCGCCATTGGCCTCGGATGTTGCTTTGTACACAATCCTGTATTTGAACCCTCTATTTTCCAATATTTCCTTCGCGAACCATTCTGTTTTACCAACAAGACTCGGCATTTCGTGATTGTCCGTTTTTTTACTCACACTAAACTTTATGATCCTCCCCTCTTTTACAAACAATTGCGATAGTGCTGTTGGTTCTGGATTTTGACTAATAATGGTACCAGATGGCATGTCGGGCTTGTAAATAGAATCTAAAATTTCAAATTGTAAGCCCAAGGCTTCAACTTGAGCAGTAACGCTTCGCACGTTTTTACCTTTGAAATTTGGTACCGATATTTGTTCTCCGTGATGGGTATAACTGTCCAAGTAGAAGACAGTAATGGTAATAATAATCAAATAAGCAATCACCACCAAGCCAAGTTGCTTGAGAAAATGTTTGCTCAAAATGAACAATTTAAGCTTGCCAAAAAATTCTTTCATACTTAATTCAATGAACAAATATAGCAATTTATGTCCTAGAAATTTGGTGACAACTCATGGGACTTATAGAAGTCATCGATGTAGTTGTAAGCTTCCTCTGCAGTATCAACCAAGGAAAACATCTGCATATCTGAAGCAGAAATGTTATGTTCTTCTTCCAGCATCACTTTTTTAATCCAGTCGATTAGTCCTCCCCAATATTCTTTTCCAACAAGAACGACCGGTCGTTGATTGATTTTCTTCGTTTGAATAAGCGTTAAAGCTTCAAACAATTCATCTAAGGTCCCAAATCCTCCGGGAAGGATAACAAAGGCCTGCGCATACTTCACAAAAATCACCTTGCGCACAAAGAAATAATCAAATTCCAAGTTGTGTTCTTGATCGATGTAGGGATTGTAATTTTGTTCGAAAGGCAGATCAATGTTGAGTCCGACAGATTTACCTCCCCCCTGCTGTGCTCCTTTATTTGCCGCTTCCATAATCCCAGGTCCACCACCCGTGATGACACCATACCCTGCACTTGCCAGTTTTTCGGCAAGCTCAACACCTATTTGATAGTACTTATTGTCGACATGCGTGCGCGCAGAACCGAAGATTGAAATGCAAGGACCGATCTTCGCCATGCGATCGTAACCCTCGACAAACTCAGACATGATTTTAAAAATTGCCCAGCTGTCATTGATTTTAATGTCGTTCCAATCTTTTCTTACTTTATTCATAATTTCAACTTTAGATCATTTACAGCCACCAACATTTCAGGCCTCAAAACAACACGTAAAAGTACACTTTAGGTCATTGACGCATCTCACCTTTCAAATCTTTTTTCAACACCTTAATCCGATTATTGACCCATTTGATATACTTTCGGGAAGCATGAAGCAGCTATTCATACTTAATACGCTCCTGATCCTGTCATTTAACGGATTATCACAGGCAAAAGTCTTTGATTTTTCTGACACGCTCAATACACCTCGCACTATTGGGGTTGCCAGTGTGGCTGGAGGAATTTGGGCAGGCAGTATGATTGGTCTTTCTAACATCTGGTACAAGGATGTTCCAAAATCAAAATTTCACACCTTCGACGACAGCAAAAATTGGCTGCAAATGGATAAAGCAGGACATTTTTATACCGCCAATAAAATTGCACTTTTGACAGGAAACGCCTTTCGTTGGTCGGGAATGAATGTGAAAAACGCCGCACTTATCGGTACAGGGATTTCATTCGGTTATTTAACAACGCTAGAGTTTTTGGATGCCTACAGTGCGGAATGGGGATTTTCTTGGTCGGACATGGCCGCGAATACCCTGGGTGCAGGATTTTATCTAGGACAAGAATTGCTTTGGAACGAACAACATTTTCTATTGAAATTCTCTGCTCACCCGACCGAATTCGCTGCCTTGAGACCTTCTGTACTCGGGTCAAGCTTTTCTGAACGACTCTTGAAAGATTACAATGGACAAACGTATTGGCTTTCGTTCAATCCAACTCAATTTATTAAAAACAGCAAATTTCCAGCTTGGATATGCTTATCGTTGGGCTACAGCGCGCATGCAAAAATCGTTGGAGATCAAAATCTGTATACCGACGTGACTGGAAAAACCTATGTTGCGAAGCGCGAATTTCTTTTGTCCTTGGACATTGATTTCAGCCGATTACCGGTCAAAAGGCCTTGGTTAAAAACGGTTTTACGGCAATTGAATTATGTCAAAATTCCTTTTCCTGCCTTGCTGATACGGAATGGGCAACTCACTGCAGTACCGCTCTATTTCTAGATTTAACTAGTTTTTGAGCAATTCAGCACGAAATTCAAAAGTGACGATATTTCCTTCCTTTGCATCAGGTTTCATTCCAAATTTCGTTCTGTCAATGCTTGCCTTTCCAACGATTATTGGTGCTCCAGACTCACTCTTCCCCACATATTTGACATCTACATTCAAAGGTAAGCGAACCCCGCGCAGCGTGAAAAACCCGTTCAATTTTAGTGCGTCATTTTCTACCGTGAGAGATTTCGCCTCGTAATGCATGTCTGGAAATTTTGCCACGTTGAAATATGCCTCATCAACAAGGGATTCATCACGGTAGGCATTGAAGGTTGTCAATTGATTCAAAGGAAGGTTAACATCAAAACGAGATTTCCCAAGTGTAGCATTTATCGCAATTGTTCCCGAAAACTGTTTTATAGCTCCTTTGGTGACACCTCCTTTCGGTCCCAATTGAAAGGTCACTTGCGCATGCGACGGATCGATGCGGTACTCACCAACAATATCGCTCCAAGCCTGACCCTTCTGATCGAAGACACTTGGTTCTTCCTCCTTAGCTTGGCTGTTTCCGTCCGCCTTTTGTGTCTTATCAATCGGCAAGGTTGACAATGCCAACTCCTCCGTATTCAAAGTCACCTCCGCCAACCCAACGCCTACAACGATCAATAGAGGCGTCACGTAAAAAGCATTTGCCTTGTGTGCATTCGTGAAAAACACGATGGCGAAGCCGACCATCCCTGCGACATAGCTATCCATTCCGCCTAAATCTGCTTTGATCGTGCCGAAATAGCCCAATGCAGCCAAGATTCCAGTGAACACTAGTGAAAAACCAATTCGTTGGGCGATAAAGGCAGGACGTTCCTTGGAAATTTGAGTGACAATTCTTCCTCCAAAGATCCCCAAAAACAATCCAAGAATATTTTTACCCAAGGTAAGATCTACTGAGCCGACCTCCCCGATCGAAAGGATCAAAGCAACGGTAGCCAAAATCAAAAAGGCACTCGTTTGACCGAAAGATCCTTTTTCTCTGTAAAAATCACCTGCCGCAAATGAACACGCCACAACAAGTAATCCGACAGGTCCACCAAAAAAGTACCCGCCAAAGACAGCTATTCCTGCCCACAGGTATTCGAAGGATCGCTGATGATGACTTAGCTCTCCACCAAAATATTTCGCAAAATACACGGCTTTTGCATGAGCCAATTCGTGAAGAAAGAATGTCAACGCCATCACTACAATCATCGGGTATTCTGTCGAATACATGAAATTATAGCGCTCAATTTCATGAGGTATAAGCAGTAAAAATGGCACGACCACTAAGAAACCAACCAAGCGTAAAAGCAATCGAAATGAGTGAAGTTGGAGGAACGACAGTCCGTAGTTGAGAACAATCCAAGCGCCTAAAATTGCAGATAGATCATAATTATCATACCCTTGGAGCAAAGCGATAACAGCCAAAGAAAGCAGCACTATAACTGTCCATTTTCTTAACAAAAATGCTGATATAAATGCAGGCAAAAAAATAAGAAGGGTTATCATGAGAATGGTATTAATCGTCTTCCTAAAATTACAAAAATCTCAGCAAAGGTGAATCAAGAACGCAGGGATACTTTAGGTAAATCATCTCTATCCGAGTGACTGATTCTTCAAAGCAAGATGAGACAATTTTGCGAAGTAAGGTTTATTTAGATTTTCTTCCATCGTAACGAGATGTTGCATGCGATGGCAATCAGAACCAATGAAATCAACCAGGTTTTGATCAATCAATTTCTCAGCTTGTTTGCGCACCCCAAGCCCATAGTTTCCTGTTAGCGAATTGATATTGATTTGAATCTGTGCTCCTTTATCACGATACTCTTTGGCTTTTTCTGTTGATCCGTGGAAATAGGGATAGCGTTCAAAATGCGCGAGTACTGGCTTATATCGTGCCATCTGCATTTCAAAAAACAAGAGGTCATCATACACGGGCGGAGTGTGGAATGAAAATTCAACCAGCACGTATTGATCCCCAAAAGTCATCACCTCACGTTTCTTTACAAGATCCACAAAATAATCGTCGAAATAGTATTCCGCTGCTGCATCAATCTCGATTTTCAATCCATGTTTTTTGGCTTCTGCACGCACCTCATCCAAGCCTTTAAGAATGATTTCTGATGTATTGTTGTAGACTTCAGACATGATGTGTGGCGTAGTAATGACTTTACGATAGCCCAAATGCTCAAACTTTGCAAGCATGGCGATGGTCTCGTCCATGGAATTTGACCCATCATCAATACCTGGAATCAAATGGCTATGCATATCTACACCAATCAATGAAAGGTCAAATGGCAATACGTCTTGTTTTTTAAAAAAAGAAAATAGTCCCACGATCAACGGTTCTGATACATGTTTTCATAGTAGGCACGATAGGCTCCAGAAGTGATTTGCTCCACCCATTCCGAATTTGCCAAGTACCAATCTACAGTGCTTTCCAATCCTTCTTCGAAGGTAATTGACGGTTTCCATCCAAGCTCTGATGCCAACTTCGAGGCGTCGATGGCGTAGCGCATGTCGTGGCCTTTTCGATCGGTCACATAGGTGATTAATTTTTCAGATTCTCCTGCCGGCCTGCCCAATTTCTCATCCATCAAGCGACACAGAAAGAATACCAGATCAATGTTTTTCCATTCGTTCAATCCACCGATATTATACGATTGACCAAACTCCCCCTTGTGAAAAATAACATCAATCGCCTTCGCGTGATCTTCTACCCACAACCAATCGCGAATGTTATCCCCCTTCCCATAAATAGGCAAAGGTTTAAGTTCACGAATGTTATTGATCATCAAAGGAATTAACTTTTCAGGGAAATGATGTGAACCGTAATTGTTCGAACAATTGGACAACTTCACAGGCAAGCCATAGGTGTGAAAATAGGCCCTAACAAAATGATCTGAAGAAGCTTTTGATGCCGAATATGGACTTCTTGGATCGTAAGGTGTTTCTTCAGTAAACAAACCTTCGTCGGATAAGCTACCATAAACCTCATCGGTTGAAACGTGATGGAAGACATGGGATTCATTGTTCTTCCACTGATCTTTTGCTGCTTGCAAGAGATTCACAGTACCTACGACATTGGTCATTACGAATTCCATTGGACCTTCGATTGAGCGATCAACGTGCGATTCAGCAGCCAAGTGGATCACATCTGTAATGTCAAAATCTGAAAACACCTTTTGAACATCCACTGCAGAAACGATATCTCCCTTTACAAACACATAATTTTCTGCACCTTGAACATCCGATAAATTCTCGAGATTTCCGGCATAGGTCAATTTGTCAAAGTTGATAATGCGGTAGTTTGGATATGTGTTCACGAACAAACGAACGACATGAGATCCGATAAATCCTGCCCCGCCTGTAATCAATACTGTTTTATCAAATGACATAGAAAGCGCTTAGAGTGACCAATATTCTAAATCCTTAATTTTATTTTTAAAGATTCCCTTCACATCAACAAAAACACCTGTTCCATCAGACAACATCCCTTTGAAATCAGCTTCTACCATTTGTTGGTATTCTTTATGATTCACTGCAACAATAATTGCATCGTAGTCATTAGAAGCTTTATCTATCAAACCAACTCCGTATTCGTGTTTCATTTCATCAGATGATGCATGTGGATCAATCAAATCAACATGCACTTGGTATGATACCAACTCAGTAACGATGTCAATCACCTTTGAATTTCGAATATCGCTCACATCCTCTTTGAATGTCGCACCCATCACCAAGACTTTCGCATCTTGAATGTGTTTTCCACGCGCAATGATTTTCTTCACGGTTTGCTTTGCGATGTAAAAGCCCATGGAATCATTCACATAACGACCACTCGTAATGACTTTCGAATGATACCCCGCCAACTGTGCTTTGTGTGTCAGGTAATATGGATCTACACCGATGCAATGTCC
>JBILBT010000102.1:0-9875 GCA_044353545.1 Crocinitomicaceae bacterium
TTCTTCATCAAATCATGAATGAAAATGGCTTGCCTGTGATGTATCAAAAGGCGATTGACATTCAACGCGATGAGGTATTTGATGGCGTACTTCCTCCATTTGGTGGTACGGACCAGTTTTGTTTTAGCGCGGATTCCAAAAAGATCATTTACACGTCAAAAAAACTTCAAGGCAAGGCATTCGCTTTGAGCACAAACAGTGATTTGTACGAATATACCATTGCGACGCAAACAACCATCAACCTTACAGAATCAAACAAAGGCTATGACAACAATCCAGCTTATTCTCCCCAAGGTGATTTGGCTTGGTTGAGTATGGCACGCAACGGATTCGAAGCCGATAAAAACAACTTGATGCTTCGCAAGGCGGATGGATCAGCAGTAAATCTGACAGCTGACATGGACATCACAGTGGGCAGTTTTTGCTGGCATCCTTCCGGAAAAATGATTTATTTCATTGCGCCAACGAAAGGTACAGAGCATATTTTCGAAGTTGAGCTAGCAACGAAGAAAATTCGTCAAGTGACTTCAGGACAATACGACTACATCAGTCTGTCAATTTTCGGTGATTTCATTTATGCTGGACGACAATCCATGGTTGCTCCAACCGATCTTTATGCCGTTTCCATAAAAGCCAAGGATAAAGTCACTCAACTCACAAAGTCAAATGCAGACATACTCTCCACGATTGTGATGCCGAAGGTGCAGGAGAAATGGGTGACGACAACGGATGGTAAGCAGATGTTGGTGTGGATGGTTTTACCTCCGAATTTTGATCCTACAAAGAAATACCCAACACTTTTATACTGTCAAGGTGGGCCACAAAGTCAGGTGAGTCAGTTTTTTTCTTACCGATGGAATTTGGCCTTGATGGCTTCTCAGGGTTATGTTGTTGTGGCACCAAATCGTCGCGGGCTCCCAGGCTTTGGTCAAGATTGGAACGATGCCATATCAAAGGATTGGGGTGGACAGGCGATGCGTGATTACTTGTCAGCAATTGATGCAGCAACGAAAGAAACCTATGTGGATAAAGATCGACTCGGAGCTGTGGGTGCTTCGTATGGCGGATATTCTGTGTATATGCTTGCGGGGATTCATCAAAATCGCTTTAAAACCTTTGTTTCACACTGTGGATTGTTCAATTTAGAGAGCTGGTACGGTACCACTGAAGAATTGTTTTTCGCGAATTGGGATCAAGGCGGGCCTTATTGGTTGGCAGAAAATAAAGCCAATTATGAGAAAAATAGTCCACATAAGTATGTGGCCAACTGGAACACTCCGATGCTTGTAATCCACGGCGGAATGGACTTCCGAGTGCCTGAAAGTGAGGGGATTCAAGCCTTTCAAGCAGCACAGTTGAAGGGCATTAAGAGTCGTTATTTATCCTTCCCGACAGAAGGACATTGGGTGCAGAGTCCACAGAATGGATTGTTGTGGCAACGAGAGTTCTTCGAATGGCTTGCAGAGGACCTGCATCCTTAAAGCAGGCTTAATGCGCATTTCTGCATATTAATTTTTACTTTTATCCTCCTAAAGTGTAAAAGAACCAACCACCATGTGGCGTAAAATAGCAAATTTCATTCTTCGGAATCGTTTCTTCATCCTAGGAGTCATTACTCTCCTTACAGTCTTTTTTGGGTATTACGCCATCACAGGATTGAAACTTGAGAATAAGTACGGATTCGTTTTGCCTAAAACATCTTCAACAACGCAGAATTACATGTTGTTCAAGGAGCGCTTTGGAGAAGATGGAGGCACATTGGTCATTGCCATTCAAACGAAAAAATTATACACCGAAAAAAACTTCAGAAAATGGAAGGAACTCGGAGATTCAATTTTGCAATTCGACGGGGTACAATCGGTCATCTCTGAAGCCACACTTTTTACCATCACAAACAACAAGGAGGAAAGCAGGTTCGATGTTCAAAAGGTATTTAGCGATACCACATATCGCGAAAAATCCATCGATTCCATAAAGCAAGAAATCAAACGAAATCCTGTCTATCAAAAGCTGTTGTACAATGATTCAACCCATGTGTCATTGATGATGGTGAGCGTTGATGAACGTTATTTAGGCGACCAGAAAAAATCGAAGGTTGTCTTAGATATTGAAAAATTAGCGGAGTCGTATCAACCCTATTTTGGAAAGATGCACTATGCCGGTTTACCGCACTTAAGGGTCATTATTGGTAAGCGCATTCAAAGTGAGATGTATATTTTCATTGCACTTTCCTTGAGTGTTACCGCACTTTTACTTTATGTTTTCTTCCGATCCTTCCGAGTGATCATTGTGTGTCTGTCCGTGGTGACAATTGCGGTAATTTGGGCCATGGGAACGATGGGTTTCTTAGGATTCCGTTTATCCATTTTAATGGCCTTGATTCCACCCCTTATGATCGTCATTGGTGTGCCAAACTGCACCTACCTCATGACCAAGTTCCATCAGGAAATCAAGGAGCATGGAAACAAAATGAAAGGACTCTCACGAGTGATTCAAAAGATTGGTACGGCGACGTTCTTGACAAACTTTACAACGGCTCTTGGTTTCTTGACCTTCGCCTTTACGAACTCTGAAAAACTGATGGAGTTTGGAATTTCGGCATCCATTAATGTGATGATGGTCTTTGTCATCTCGCTGTGTATCCTCCCGATTTTCTTGTCGTTCTCAAAAACACCAAAAGAACGTCACCTTAAACACTTGGATAGAAAGTTTGCTTCAGGTCTGATCCGCGGGATTTTGCACCTTACACAGTACAAACGCAAGTGGGTGTACGGAGCGACATTGTTGATAATTGTTGTTAGTGTTTTTGGAATTCTACGCGTTGAAGCAACAGGAAATGTCACCAGTGATTTACCTAAAAAAGACCCTATTCTCCTCGATTTAAAATTTATCGAAAAGAACTTTGGAGGATCAATTCCTTTTGAGGTAATGATTGATTACAAGGAGCAAGGTCGTTTGATGAAGCGGTCAACGCTTGAGCGCCTCGAGCAAGTGCAGCTCAATTACGCAAAAGATACCATGTTCTCTAAAAGTATTTCCATTGTCGATTTCATCAAAGTGGTCAACATGGCGTATTATGGAAACGACCCGGATAAATATGAGCTTATTGCCAACCGCGACAGAAAACGTTTGAAGAAATACCTTGACAATTTTGAGGTGTCGAATGTAAATGGCGGCGCTTTGTCGGTAAAGGAATTGCTCGATACGACACATACGACCTTGCGCGTGCGTTGTCAAATGAAGGACATAGGTTCGTATGAGGTAGCCGATAAGGTTGATTTGATTCGCAGCCAAATCGATAGCATCATGAATCCTGACCGTCCACAGTTGGAGCGCTTGTATGCATTGGTTGAAAAAGGCAAAACGAGATACATCGACTCTTTAGTGTATGGCTATTCGGGAGTGTACAATACCTTAACGGATGCTATTGCAAAAGGAAATTCTGACTTGCAGTTTAAGTTCCAAAGTGACCCGGAACACATTAAGGCCTACTATAAGAAACCGGAATTTAAGAAAAAGCTGCGGGCAGCGATCGATCAGGAATATTTTGACATTACATTGACGGGCACATCAGTGGTGGCTTCTGAAGGAACACGCTATTTGGTAAATAACCTTTTCTCTAGTTTGCTCTTCGCCATTGTTTCCATTTCCATCTTGATGGCCATACTTTTCCGTTCATGGCGAATGGTGGTTGTAGCCATGGTGCCAAACATTGTTCCTTTGATTGTGACCGGAGGAATCATGGGATGGTTAGGGATTCCTTTGAAACCTTCAACACTTTTGGTGTTTAGCATCGCACTCGGTATTTCTGTCGATGACACCATTCACTATTTGGCCAAATACCGGCAGGAATTGAAATTGAAGAAATGGACCTTGAAAGAATGTGTGCTGATCGCTATTCGTGAGTCAGGCCTTGGTATGTTCTACACCTCCATCGTATTGTTCTGCGGATTCTCCGTGTTCTTGTTCTCTCAATTTGGTGGAACGCAAGCCTTGGGCTTACTCATTTCGGTGACACTTCTCATCGCGATGATTACGAACTTGTTGATTCTTCCATCCTTACTTTTGTCGCTTGAACGAAGTCTAACGACCAAAGCGTTTGAAGAACCTTATTTTGATGTGTACACGGAGGACAGTGAGGTGGATTGGTCAGATTTACAACTTTCAACAGATGAAGATCTTGGCCCACACCATCAGTTGCCTGAGGACATTAAGCCAGACAATGGGGATGATCCCAAAGAAAAATAACGAACCAATTTTCAATCGATTCACGTTATGAAAGGAATAATTCTCGCTGGTGGTTCAGGAACCCGATTGCATCCTTTGACTTTGGCTGTATCAAAGCAGTTGATGCCGGTGTTTGATAAACCGATGATTTATTACCCCTTATCCATTTTGATGAGTGCTGGTATTCGTGAGATTTTAATTATTTCGACACCGCACGATTTGCCTCATTTTGAAAAGTTATTGGGAAGTGGAGAAGCGTTGGGCTGTCAATTTACCTATGCGGTTCAAGAGGTTCCAAATGGCTTGGCGCAAGCCTTTGTGATCGGTGAAGAATTTATTGGTGACGATAAGGTAGCACTCATTCTTGGTGACAATATCTTTTATGGTGTAGGAATGGACAACCTATTGAAGGAAAACAATGATCCCAATGGTGGTGTTGTTTATGCCTACCATGTGAGTGACCCTGAACGCTATGGTGTGGTTGAATTTGATGCGCAAATGAAGGTGGTTTCAATCGAAGAAAAACCATCACATCCCAAATCGAATTATGCGGTGCCGGGTCTATATTTTTACGACAATTCGGTAGTAGAAATCGCCAAAAACTTAAAGCCATCGGCACGTGGCGAGTACGAAATTACAGATGTCAATGCAGAGTATCTTCGTCGTGGCGAACTTAAAGTTGCTGTGCTTGATCGTGGAACAGCATGGCTCGATACTGGAACCTTCTCGTCACTCATGCAAGCTGGACAATTTGTACAAGTGATTGAGGAGCGCCAAGGATTAAAAATTGGCTGCATTGAAGAAGTAGCTTACCGCAACGGATTCATTTCGGCTAGTCAACTCAAACAAATCGCTGAACCACTTGTTAAAAGTGGATACGGAAGTTATTTGATGAATCTACTTAACCATTGATGCAAGCACTCGAATCTTATACTGCCTTGATTGAGCAAGAAATTGCTTCCATTCAATTCCCGCATACGCCTTCAAATTTGTACGATCCTCTTCGTTATTTCATGAACCTGGGAGGAAAACGTATGAGGCCAATCCTCACATTGATGGGGACAGAGTTGTTTGGAAAAAATCGCAGCGAATCCATTCATGCCGCCCTTGCTGTGGAGGTGTTTCACAACTTTACCTTGATCCATGACGACATCATGGACGAAGCCCCTCTGCGCAGGAACAAGGAAACAGTGCATACACGTTGGAATCAGAACATTGCCATTCTCTCAGGGGATGTGTTATTTGTGAAGGCCTATCAGCTCTTGGCGATGCAAAAAGGGGAGCACTTGCCGGCGCTCTTGGAAATCTTCAACAAAACATCCATTGAAGTCTGTGAAGGTCAGCAAATGGACATGGATTTTGAATCCCGACAAGATGTTTCGATTCCCGAATACGTGGAAATGATTCGCTTAAAAACCTCTGTTTTATTGGGTTGTGCACTCGAAATGGGCGCTATTATTGGCAATGCTACTAAGGAAGACAGACACCTCTTGTATGAATTTGGTCAGCACATTGGCATCGCCTTTCAAATACAGGATGACATCCTCGATTTATACGCAGATCCAGAAAAGTTTGGAAAACAAGTAGGTGGCGATGTGATTTCAAACAAGAAAACACTCCTCAACCTGAAAGCCATGGAATTGGCTAATGCAGCACAAAAAAATCAGCTGGCAGAATTGTCTTCAGAGCAAGATGCTGTGTTCAAAGTAGCGCAAACAAAAGAGTTGTATTCACAAATTGGTGCAAAAGAATCCTGTGAAGTGGAAATGCAGTCACATTATACCTTTGCTATGAATGCTTTAAATCAAATTCAATTGCCCGAAGAAAATAAAAAACCATTGATCGCACTTGCTGATTATTTGATGGTTCGAAATTCATAGTGCGAAATCAGGCACAAGGTTTTTTGAAAAGTGTCATCTGAAGCATATTGCACAGATGAGCCCACTAGAACACATCGATATTGAACGTCTCAAGAAAGGAGACCATCACGAGTTTTCGTTACTTATCGAAATGCATGCTGAAAAGGTGTATAATTTGCTGCGTGGACTTCTGCGCAACGAGACAGAGGCGGAAGACCTCACACAAGAAGTGTTCACCACTGTTTATTTAACAATTTCTCAGTTCAAAGGCGATTCAAAACTCTCAACTTGGATCTATCGAATTTCTGTGAATAAATTCAAAGAACATGTGCGCCATCGTTCGCGAAAGAAACGCTTCGGATTCATGTTTTCAATAGACACGTTGAATTCTTCCGAAAGTATCATTTTTCCGTCTCAAGGACCGGTGGAGGAATTGGAGAATAAGGAGCTATCAGCTGTCTTGTATGCGGCAATAAATCAATTGCCTGAAAAACAACACTTGGCGTTTACCTTGCACAAAATTGAAGGCCTTTCTCAACAAGAAATCTGTACGATATTAAACTTAAGGATCACTGCTGTAGAATCGTTAATCTTTCGTGCTCGGAAAAACCTTCAGCAAAAATTAAAAGGGTATTATGAAGAAAATGAAATGTAAACGCAATATTTTTAACTTAACGGCATCAATATGACCATGGACAAAAAAGAACATTGGATCGATGAAGTGATGGAACGAGACCCTTTCAATAAAAAGCGTTCCTTGCCCTCAAGTCTGCGCAATAAATTGGTGGAGATTCCCAATCAATTCGAAGTGAATGTAATCATACTGCCGCGCACTCAAGTTTGGATGGCAGCAGCTGGAATCGCCTTGTTGATTTCGATCAATGTGTTTGCCGCGAATAAAAAACAAGTGAATGTGCACACAGAAGCAGATTATTCACTCTACACAGCTTATTTTTCATCTTACAACTCTATCTAATGAAAACGCTAAAAATCTATAAGGTTCTTTTGGTGATCTTGGTTGTTCTCAATGTTGTAACAGTGAGCTTTTTGCTGATGAAACCGAATCATCATCCACTACCGCCTGAACGAATAAACCTTGCTGAAAAATTGGGTATCACAGGCGAGAAGGGAATAGAGGTTTCGCAAATGCAAAAAGAGCATCACCGCGCAATGCACCGATTAAACAAACAAAAAGAGCGGCTTCATCACCAACTCTATTTTGAATTTCAGAAGGACAGTATCAGCGTACTCAAAACTTTAAATTTGGTCATCGAAAACCGCCGAAAAGCTGTGTTTTTATTGTACAATTATTTTACTGAATTAAAGACGTATTGCAATGACAAACAGAGAATTATACTGGATAGACATATAAAAGAGGTGATACAAAGCAATGGGCCACCTCCTCGACATAAACGGTAAAAACCTTGGTTAGCTCAAAAATTGCATGACTTGACAGTGATTTCAACGGTGTGTGATTTGTACGCTGCTGATGGGCTTTATGCAATCAATATGGCACAACATTCCCCGCTGATTGGCTTTGCCTATGATGGTTTCCCCATTTATGGTGCCTATGGCTATACCAATGCTGACGGTACAGGTGGAATTGTTCGTATCAAATCAGGTTACCAATTGCGCAACATCACAACACGAACAGTATGGGCAGATGGAACCAATGTTCCTGATGGCCCTGCAGTAAATACCACTTATCCTTTGGGTTATTTCCGTGAAGATTATGAATTCGTGGCACATGCCGGCCAAGCGGATTACTTGGACGAGCACAACGGACGTTTTTGTGTAACACCCGAATATCCAAATGGAATCTATTGCTACTTCGCGACGGTGGATGCCAATCACAACTCGGCATATCCGTATGCAGTTGGACCAACATTCTATGGAACGAAAGTCGCGTCCATTACAGAAACTGTGACGACATACACATCATCGGCAGGAGTTGAAGATTTAAGCGCAACTACTTTCAGCATTTTCCCCAATCCAACAGCCGATATTTTGGTGGTTCAATCCTATGGATTGCTCGACGGCAATGTATCTGCTGAATTGCTCGACGCCGATGGAAAAGTCATTCAAACGCAGACCATTTACCAAGGAAGTACTTTGTGTTACTTCAATGTGGCAACACTTTACATTGGCAGCTATTTTCTTCGCATCAATGAACCAGGAAATCAACGAACCTACACGGTTGTGATCGATTAAGTTTTTTGAATCTAATTTTTAATGCCCCGTTCGTTTGAATGGGGCATTTTTTTGCTTCAAATTTTGAGTTGTGACTTCGAGAACCTCAGTCACCTAGGGTACATCGAAAATCTATTTTGAGTTGTGACTTCGAGAGCCTCAGTCACCTTGGCTACATCGAAGATCTATTTTGAGTTGTGAAATGCGCAACTTGTATTTTATGACCTGCGGATTTCAGTTTTGAGTTCGAAAAGAGTCGGGATATTTTTACACCGGTTAAAAACTTGCAATGATGAAAAAGATCCTATTCATCACATTAATTTCTTTCTTGGCTTCTTGCACCATCACCAAGCGCGTCCACAATCCAGGTTGGCACGTGGAGTGGAAGTCAGCTCATTCAAGCAGTAAAGCGTCAGAACAGCTTGCTACAAATGTTTCGATAACAGAGGGACATACTCCAAATGAATCCGTTTCGCCACAGGAGCTTGAAGAATCGCCAATCACTGCTGAAAACCTTAATTTTCCCGAGAATTCAACCTTTTCTGATCAACAAGACCCTCAAGTAGGTAGAACTGGGGAGGTGATTCGTGTAGAGCAAGGTGCTGCCGAAACGTTAAAATTAGATGACGAAAAGAAAGGAGCTCTTTCTAAAAAGGAAGAGCCAGGTGCAAAAAAGGTTCATCCCTTGGCAAAAGCTGCACTTATATCGTTGAGTTTATCCGTTGTAACCTTAGGACTTGGAGCGATTGTCGCTTTTGTTTTAGCCTTATTTGCCTTAAAAAAAATTAAGGAGAATCCGGAACAGTGGGAAGGAAGAAAAATGGCGAAAATCGTATTCATTATCTCGAGTATTTTGTTGATTCCTGCTCTGTTAGTGTTTTCGTTTGTTGTATATTTCTTTCTTTATGCATTTGGATGGATATAAACTTTATGTTTAAAAACTAAACCATTATGAAATCAATTGCTTTTTTATTTGCGTTGTTTTTTCTTGGTGCATGCACCATTACCAAGCGTGTTCACAATGCAGGTTGGCATGTGGAATGGAACAATAGTCAAAAACATCTAAAGCAAGATGCAGGGGAGTTGAGCTTAACTGTGTCAACACGTCCTATACAAGCACCAACGATATCATCGAACGAAATCACATCAGAAGTATCAAAGGATGAATTCGAACAAGCCAGCGCTGCGCTTCATCAACAGGTTCAATTGGAGGTGACTCAAGGAGATGGGCCCGCAATGGCAGTCCATAAAAATGACTTTACAAACCAACATTTTTCTGAAACTCATGTTCAAGATTCCGAAATAGATTCTCTCCAAGAACCTACTGATTCAGACAATCGTAAACGTTGGCAACCCAATCTTACGGGATCTATCGTCTTTCTCGTTATTGCCTATATCCTTTTCGGCGTAACGCTTTTAACTGGCGGTGTTCTCGGTTTTGTCGTCGCCGCGTTTATTAGTGCCTTACTCTCACTCGTCTTTGCTGTACGTGCATGGCAATACATCAAGAGAAATCCGGAGCGTTGGAAAGGCAAGGTAGTGTCGATCATTTTAATCATTGCGGGCATTCAAACTGTTTTGGGTTTGATTGGAGTTTTT
>JBILBT010000103.1:0-9862 GCA_044353545.1 Crocinitomicaceae bacterium
CCTCTTGGCCCCAACGGTCAAAAACCTTTACGAAACAATCGGTGTAGATGTTGATTCCTTGGATCTCCCATGTGTCGTTTGTTCCATCGTTATCGGGAGAAAATGTGTTTGGAATGAATAGAGGTGAAGCGACACTGACCACCACTTGGTCTTGAAGCGTGCACCCATTTTCTGTTGCGGTCAAGGCAAATACTGTCGTGACTTCTGGGCTCACAAAGGGCGTTAGACTGTTGGTATCGCTCACGCCAAACGCAGGGCTCCAAACAAAAGTTGTAGTGCTCGACGAACCATTCAATTGCACACTTTCTCCTGGTTGGATGTTAATGTCTGCTCCTGCATTCACAGAGAGAGAATAAACCGACATGGTGATTCCTAGCGAAATCACGCTTACAGGACATTGGGCATAGCAGTTGTTTTGAACGGTCAATACATCACCATCGGTAAAGTCGCTCGTTTGAAAAATGCTGTCTGTGGTCACTGCCACAAGTGTGTCATTGATGAACCATTGGTAGGTTCCCGAATCAGGACAGGCGCTCAATCCAGCACTCGCTGTAACGAGTTCATTCGGACAAATCGCTGTATTACTTGCTGAAATTGAAATCGAACTTGCTGCACGATCAACACCAGCACCACTTAGAATAAGGTCAAGAGTACATTCAGCCGGGCTTGTTAAACCTGGGCTTGGTGATTCGCCTGAAACAACGACATAATAGCTTGTAGATGGATTGAGCACAGCATTCAACGTAAAAGCTGCTGATCCATTTGAAACACAATTTCCAACAGCAGTATAAGACGCGGCATCGCAAGGAATACTTGCACTCAAGATCGTTGCTTGCAAGGCTGTACCAATTTCAAGTCCGGGTTGAAAAACAAGGTTTAAAAAATCCAATTGAACAGCTCCACCTATGGTATTGGTGGTAAACTTGAACCAGATGGTATTGTTTGCCGTGAAGCAGAAATTAAAATCGTCCTCACATCCTGGACAAACAGTTTTATTGGCGCCGATGTTCGTGACTGAAACCGACACATTTGGGCACAATTCCAAGGCCTGCGAACATACATTATAGTCACTTTGCGCGACCGAACTGTGTGAAAAAAATGCCGTTAACAAGAAAATAACAAGGGTCCTCATGTGAACTTTAATATGCCGAATTTCTTGATGAAATTAAGGAATTTCAGTCAAGAAAGAACAAACAGCCGTAAAATGTAACGTACATTTGGGCGATATTAAATGCTTTATTCCCAATTTTGGCACAGCTTTCGCTAACGGCGGCACAACATTAAATAAGGACTATGAACAGAATTGTTACACTTTCGATCCTCTTTTTCCTCACAATCATGGGCGCAACTGCCCAAAAAATCGATTACGAAAACAGTGGAAAATGGTTCCTCGGACTGAATGTCGGTGGTACTTGGCAAACATCAGATATAAAAAATCAAACCAATATAGGTTATGGCCTTGTGCTTGGTAAATCATTCAATTACAACTACGGAAAGCGCCTTGTTTTCGATTTGAGAGCGAGGTATTTGCGCGGAGAATGGTATGGTAAGGATGTGGATTCAACAACCATCAACCTTGATACGGCGGGCAACAATTCGTTTTATGGACTAAACAATTTCCAATCCACACAACATAGATTAGCTCTTGAGTTGGTGATTCATGGAAATCGTATTCGTGAACGCACAGGTTTTGACCCCTATATTTTTGGTGGTATTGGCTTGAGTTGGTCAGATCTTCGCGCCGATTACTATAATATTTTTGATTCAACATATACCTTGGATGGCATATATGAAGAACCGATTACTAACGGATATAGAGTATCAATCATGCCTAGTCTTGGTTTTGGTCTTGGCTACCAAGTTGGTAATCGCACAACAATTGGGATCGAGCACAAAACAACATTTACTGGCTACGACCTTTACGAAGGATTACAAAGCCCAATTCACATTGGAAATGACTTGTACCATTACACATCGTTCTTTGTCAACTTCCGTTTTAAGAATCACACAAGCACTTCAGGGGGCACCAACACTTCAGGTGGTGGCACAAATGGCTCTGGGAACATCAACAATTACAACACAACACAGGGATGTGTTTCTCCTGTCGTTACCTACATTCAACCATCAAGTGGAAATACAGCTTCGGCATCCCAAACGTCACACATTTCTGCAACCATCACGAATGTCATCGACCGCAATACCATCGTATTTAGAGTGAATGGCAGCGTTTCCACGAACTTTAGCTATACGCCTCAATCAAATCGCTTTGACGCAGATGTGTTGCTTCAACAAGGCACAAACACCATCGAAATCACAGCGTCAAACACCTGTGGAAACGATGTTGAAGTAACGACAATCAATTATCAACCTTGTTTGACTCCAATTGTGCTGTTCACCGATCCTCTAGCAACAAATACGAGTGTTTCAACAACGACGTACACGGTTCAAGCAGATGTTTACCATGCACAGGATCGCAATAATCTTACGTTTACGGTAAATGGCATTCCAAACAATGCGTTCTCATTTGACATACAATCGGGTAAATTCTTCGCGACAATCAACTTGGTGGAAAACAACAATACCATCGAGCTCTCTGCAACAACGCCATGTGGAAAGGATGTGAAGTCAACCACCATCATTCGCAAAACATGTCAAATGCCAGTGATCGCGTTGACGACTCCGACAACATCAAGCTTAACTGTAAGAACAGCGTCCTTCCCGTTCAGCTTTAAAGCCCAACACGTTGCTGCAAAAGCAAATGTGATGATTTCGTTGAATGGGCAGAATATCTCTTCATTCACGTTTAATGCTGCCACCGGTTTAGGTGCGGCAAATGTTGGGTTGATACCGGGCGTGAACACCATCGTCATTACTTCGTCAAATGGTTGCGGTACGGATACAGAAACAATCACCGTTAACTACGACAATTGTGTTCCTCCGACCTTGGCCATTACCAACCCAACGATGAACAACGTGACGTTTACGAACCCGCAAATTTCATTGGTAGCGGTTGCGCAAAACATCACAAGCAAGCAAGGTGTCACGCTTACCATGAATGGGCAATCAATCAGCAACTTTACACTCAACACAGCCAATGGTCAAATTCAGGCAGGATTGAACTTAAACCAAGGATTGAATGTGATCGCTGTAAGCGTGGTGAATGGCTGTGGAACGGACATTAAAACAATCAATGTCAACTACTCCCCATGTGTTCAGCCGAGCATTCAAATGACCAACCCAACGATGAATGGCTCTACGGTAAACTCGCCATTGTTTGCATTGACGGGTATTTTCCAGAACATTTCAAATGCACAAAGCATTACAATTCAGCAAAATGGCCGACCATTAACCGGTGTGACATTCAACCCACAAACGGGACTTTTCGCGGCAAATGTTACCCTCAACACAGGTTTGAATACCTTTACTATTTCAGTGGTGAATGCTTGCGGTACAGCGAACGAAACGGTGATGATCAATTACACTGCTCCGGTAAACAACACACCGCAGATGATTACCATTTGCCACTACCCACCAGGAAACACCGGAAATCCACAAACGATAGAAATTCCTTTGGCTTCTTGGCCAGCGCACCAAGCTCATGGTGATGTCCTCGGACCATGCCCTATAGTGAACCCTACTCCTCCATGCAACCCACCAAGCATTCAGGTAACAAACCCTACACAGAATGGTCAAACGGTCAATCAAACGTCTTTTATAATCACGGCAAGTATTGCAAACATCACGAGCAATCAAGGGATCAGTTATGTGGTGAACGGAAGATCAACGTCCTTTTCATTTGTGAATGGGGCCTTCTCAAACACGGTGAATTTAGCGAACGGTTGGAACACGTTCATCCTTACAGCGACGAATGGCTGTGGATCTGTAACAGAAACCATTACACTCAATTACACGGCGCCAGTGAACAACACGCCGCAGATGATTACGATTTGCCATTATCCTCCGGGAAACAATGGAAATCCTCAAACGCTCGAAATTCCCTTGTCTTCATGGCCAGCACACCAAGCTCATGGCGATATTCTAGGACCATGCCCTGTAGTCAATCCAACTCCTCCGTGTAACCCACCGTTGATTCAAGTAACGAATCCTGCTCAAAGTGCACAAACAGTGCAACAGACGGTGTTGAACATCACGGCCAACGTGGCGAATGCGGCAACAATGACTTGCATGGTAAATGGAGACGTAATTCCATCAAACTTTGCGTTGACCAATGGCAGTTTTTCTTTACCTGTTACTCTATCAAACGGAACGAATATGATTGTTCTTACCGCAGTAAATTCATGCGGAACTGATACAGAAACGTTTACGGTGAATTACACAGCACCTGTGGATAACACCCCACAAAAAGTGACGATTTGCCACTATCCTCCTGGAAATAGCGGAAACCCGCAAACCATAGAAATTCCACTTTCTGCCTGGCCTGCTCACCAAGCCCATGGAGATGTTCTTGGGCCATGTCCTGTGGTAAACACACCACCTTGCAACCCGCCATCTATTCAAGTGACAAATCCTACACAAAGTGGTCAAACAGTGCAGCAGACAGCATTCAACATCACGGCGAATATTTCAAACATTGCCAACAATCAAGGTATCGTTTACACGGTGAATGGCAAACCGTTTACGGGCTTCTCGTTCAATAACGGATCTTTCTCGAATTCGGTGAATTTGAATCTGGGACTGAATACATTTACGATTACAGCAACCAACGCTTGTGGAACGGATACGGAAACGATTGCGATTAATTATTCGGAACCTGCGCCACAAACGATGACGATTTGCCATCAAGGAAACCGCACTCAAGAAACGATGGTGATTCCTGTTTCTGATTGGCCAGCACATCAAGCACATGGTGATGTCATGGGAGCATGTCCTCCGGTAAACCCAACGCCTCCATGCAATCCGCCTTCGATTCAAGTTACGAATCCGACGCAAAGCGGTCAAACGGTGCAGCAAACATCGTTCAACATCACGGCAAACATCTCAAACATAGCCAACAATCAGGGAATTGTTTACACGGTAAATGGCAAACAGATGACTGGTTTTTCGTTCAACAACGGATCATTCTCGAATTCAGTGAACCTAAATACCGGCCTAAACACATTTACCATCACGGCAACCAATGGATGTGGTTCGGACACAGAAACCATCACGATCAATTATTCGGCCCCTGCGCCACAAACGATGACGATTTGCCATCAAGAAAACCGCACACAACAAACGTTGGTGATTCCTGTTTCTGAATGGCCAATGCACCAAGCACATGGAGATATTTTAGGACCTTGTCCAGCTGTGAATCCAACACCACCGTGCAACCCGCCGTCAATTCAAGTGACGAATCCTAGTCAAAATGGCAGTATTGTGCAAACAGTTTCGTTTGTTTTTGGTGCAAATGTCTTGAATGTATCCAACAACCAAGGAGTCATGATGACCTTGAATGGGAAACCAACTACAGGCTTCGCTTTTTCCCCAACGAAAGGGGGTAGTTTAACAAGCGGTTTGACCTTAAATCCGGGTAAGAATATCATCGTAATCACAGCAACAAATGAATGTGGAACGGACACCGAAACGATTACAATCAATTATGCACCGCCAGTTAAGCCTGAGAATGGTTCCGGAGGGACTAAACCGGTGAAGCCTGAAATCAAGCCAGCGTCAAACGGTGGAAAAGGTGAGCCAGCGACAGAACCGAAAGAAGAAGAGAACAAGGAGATTAAACCCGGAGTAGGAAAAGGAAAGGGTTAATCAAGAATAAAACAGCAAAAAGCCGTCTCAATGAAAAAAGAGGCGGCTTTTTTCGTTTGATATAGCGATTAATAGGCCTGTCATTTTCAAAAGTCGAATCATCTGTTTATATTCGCACCCTTAATAAAATCAGTTGTATGGCTATTATTGGTAAGATACGCGAAAGATCAGGTTTGTTGGTTGTGATTATTGGAATCGCTCTCTTGGCTTTTATCTTGAACGATTATGATAAAATTTTCGGTGGATCAGGCGAAGAGTTTGGTTACGGAACCATCTTTGGCGAAAAGGTGAATAACAAAGAATATGAAGATGCGGTTGCTCAAATTGATCAACAACAACGCATGAAAGCGCAACAAGAACAGCGTGAGTATTCACAACAGGATCAGGATGCTGCTGCGGATAACGCGTGGACCATGATCGTGGACAAAGTAATTCTTGACAAAGAATATGAAGCCCTTGGAATTGATGTAAGCGACAATGAATTTGATGCGTTCTTGTATGGCCGTGATGGTTTCCCAATGCTGCAAGGGACGGAGCAATTTATCGATTCTACAACAGGGGTGTTTAATCCAAAGTTGATGGAAAAATGGATCAATGACCAAGAAACAAACAAAGATCCAGCGGTTCAACAACAATGGGCAGATCAAAAGAAAAAATTGATTGAAGGAAGAAAACGCGACAAATACATGGCGCTTATTTCTCAAGGCGTATATGTGACGAAGCTTGAATCAGAAGATGAGTACTTGGCACAAAAGGAAGTGAAATCGATTTCTTACGTCGTGCGTCGTTTTAGTGAAATTCCTGATGATAAAATCAAGGTAACGGACAAAGAACTTCAAGCGTACTACGAAAAGCACAAAGAAGACAAAAAGTACGAAAACAAAACAGCAAGTCGGGAAATACGCTTGTTCATGGTCGACATTAAACCGTCCAAAAAGGATACGGCTATGTTTGACAAATCAATGCGTGAAATGAAGAAGCAATTTGCTGCATCTACAAATGACTCTACTTTTGTTATGCAGAATAGCGAAATTAAATTCTACAGCTCAGCCAAGATTGCAACGGCTGTTCCTGAAGGAAATGAAAAAGCACAAAAATTGATGTCTTACCCCATGTCAATGGACACGGTGTTCAGAGCAGCAGCTGTTGGAGAAATTGTTGGGCCTTACAGCTACAATGGAAGTTTTATTATCTCTAAAGTTCAAGGATTTACGCCTTCTCGTTTGAAAGCACGTCACATCTTGTTGGGAACAAATCAATCGAAAGACAAAAAGCTGATCGCTCAAAAACAAAAAATGGCGGATAGTTTGGTGAAATTGATCAACAAAGACAATTTCGCTGAGTTCGTCACCAAGTATAGCGATGATAAAGGATCTGTTCCTCAAGGGGGTGTGATCGATAACTTTATCGAAGCAGATATGGTTCCAGAGTTTGGAGCATTCGTAGCGACGAAGCCTATCGGAACAATTGCTACAGTGAAAACGGATTATGGGATTCATATCATCGAAGTACTTGAGCGCGATGATAAAACCTATCCAGTGCTTGCATCAATCTTTAAAGCGTTTAAACCAACGCAAGAAACGATGGACCAAAAAGAGCGCGAGGTGTACGACTTGTTGTACAAATTGGACGCAAAAATCTCGAAGAAAGAAAGCATTAAGGATAAATTACAATTGTTTGATACGATTGCTGTTCGTGCAGGATATTTCCCACGCCCTCTTCCAATGAAAGAAGAGGCACCATCTGTGTCTGGATTTACTAATCCGACAACTGCAAATAAACTGTTGGCCTTGGCCTTCAATGATGAAGCAAAAGTAGGTGACCTTGTGGGTGCGCCGATCAAAGACAAAGACAAGTACATTATTGCAATTTTATCATCCATCCGAGAAAAGGGTGTTCCTGTATTTGAAGATGTTGAGGCGATGATGAAACAACAACTGATCGAAGAGAAAAAAGCGAAACGTTTTACGAATCAATTGTATAAGGATAAAACGCTTCAGGGAATGGCAAAACGTGGAAACACGGAAGTGATGAAGGCAGAAGTTACATTCTACTCTGCACAAATTACAGGTGCTGGATTTGAGCCAGAAGTTGTAGGAGCGCTTTTCTCTGCATTGAAAGATGGAAAACGTACATTGCCATTGAAAGGGAAAATGGGGGTTTATGTTATCCGTATTGACAAAACAATCAAGGCACCAGCTGCTGCAAATTGGGATGTTGAGCGCGACCAAATCCTAGCTGCTATGCGTCGTCAAGTGCAAAGCCAATTCATGGAAGCATTGAAAAAGAAAGCAGAAGTAGTCGACAACCGCAAATTGCGTGACGCGCGAGTTCGCTTCTAATGAAATATCATTTAGTAACAAAGGGGATGTCGAAAGGTGTCCCCTTTTTGTTTTAGATCATTCGGTATCGACTTCCTGGTAAAGGCTTAACAATTCCTTTCATTTCCAAGTGAAAAAGCCGCACATTAAGCGCTGAAATGGCTTGGCCTGTTTGGGAGGAAAGTACGTCGATGTGCTCGCCGTTCGGTGATGTCAACAAGTCACAAATGGCACGCTCATAGACATCCAACTCATTAAAACAACTGCGTTGAATCGTGTTTTTTGGTGAATCATTCCAACTCATAAAGGTCAGAAAATCGTCAGCACTTGTGATTAAATGTGCTTTTTGTTGGCGGATTAAATGATTGCACCCTTCAGACAGGGATTGTCCAACATTCCCGGGAAAGGCAAAAACATCCTTGTTGTAATCGTTCGCCAATTCGGCAGTAATTAAGGAGCCCCCGCTTTTCTTGCTTTCAATCACAATTGTTGCATCTGTCATGCCGGCGACAATGCGGTTGCGCATGGGAAAATTTTCCCTGTCGGGCTTGGTGCCAGGCAAAAATTCTGTGAGGATCCCACCGTGCTCCATCATCTGTTCGGCAGTGCGTTGGTGAACGATGGGATAAATGCGTTCAGGACCGTTACCGAGTACACCAATGGTTGGGATGTTGTTCCGAACACAAAACTGATGCGCACAAATATCTATGCCATAAGCGAGTCCACTTACCACCGTGATTTCTTTGCCGATAATCTGTTGTAGCAATGATTCACAAAGCCCGATACCATAAGGACTGGCTGTTCGAGTGCCAACAATAGAAATCATTCGGGGAGCATTTACCTCGTTTTTGCCTCGGCCAAAAAGCAAAACGGGGGCATCGGCGCATTGCTTGAGTCGCCTGGGATATTCAGCATCCAAGAAAAAGTAAGTGGCGATATTGTGCTTGAGAATGTAGTTGACATGTTTGTCGGCAAGTGCAATAGCAGCCTCCCGATCCATGTTGCGCAGGACATCCTTTGGAATTCCAGTGGTGGAATGTATGGCCTTTATGGATTCTAAAAACACGGCTTCGGCGCTGCCAAGCGCAGACAAGAGCCGCGTGGCCTTTCGTGGACCTATACCAGGCAGAAAAGACAACGCAATTTTACAATGGAGTTCAGAGTGGTTCAAAGGTGTAATTTTATCTTGAATTTACGGAAAATACCGAAACCTTTCACCCGAAATGTCTAAACATAAGGTTAACAAATCGAAAAAAACCCTTATTTTCGCTACCTAACTTGACTATTTACGCGCTATTTATGAAGGGTATTTTAATTCTTTGTTTTCTTGCTTTGCATACTTTCGGTATGTCACAAATCTCAGGAATTGTGGTGAGCGGTGACTCAAAACAGCCAGCAGTTGGCGCCCGAGTAACAGCTTCTGATGGCTTGGTCACAGCTACCGATCCTGACGGAAAATTTAAACTGAACTGCTTATCATTTCCAGTGACGCTCATTACCAAATTGAGCACATTCAAGAGCGATACGACAGTTGTAAAAGGTCCCGGAGAAGTCACCATTATCCTAAAACCAATCGTTCAAGAAATAGGCGATATGGTGGTTACGGCCAGCCGAAGACAACAAGATGTTGAGGAGGTAGCGGTATCTATGGAAATCATTAAACCATCACTCATCGAAAGCAAGGGATTCACAAACCTTGAGCAAACCGTGAATCAAAGCCCAGGGGTGTATACCATGGATGGTCAAGCAAGTATTCGCGGAGGTGGCGGGTATTCTTATGG
>JBILBT010000001.1:0-30841 GCA_044353545.1 Crocinitomicaceae bacterium
TGAGGACGGAGGTAAAACATTCAAAATGACAGGTGAACATCAAAAGCATGTTGACAATCACGCTCTTTGGATTGACCCAAGCAATACAGAACATTGGATCGCAGGATGTGATGGTGGCGTATATGAAACCTACAATTCAGCCCAACAATGGCGCTATTACGACAATCTACCAATCATTCAATTCTATAAGGTCGCGACGGATAATGCTTACCCCTTCTACAACATATATGGTGGAACACAAGACAACAACTCGATGGGCGGACCATCAGCAACGAAGAATCTTACAGGAATTTTAAATTTTGATTGGTTCATCACCAATGGAGGTGATGGCTTTGAGTCAGCCTGCGATCCTACAGATCCGAACATTGCCTACGCTCAAGCGCAATACGGTTGGCTCGTTCGTCACGACAAAGCATCTGGCGAAAAAAACATGATTCAGCCAATGCCTGGCAAAGGCGAAGCGGCTTATCGTTGGAATTGGGATGCTCCTTTGCTGATCTCACCACACGACCATAAAACGCTGTACTTCGCTGCAAATAAGGTTTTTAAAAGCACAAGCCGAGGTGACGATTGGCAAGTCATCTCATCGGATTTGACGCAGCAAATCGACCGCAACAAAATCCCTGTAATGGGTCAAGTTTGGTCTATTGATGCCGTAATGAAGAATGCGTCCACAACCATCTATGGCAACATCGTCGCCTTGGATGAATCACCGAAGAAAAAAGGACTCTTGTATGCAGGTACAGATGATGGCCTCGTTCAAGTATCTGAAAACGATGGACAAACATGGATAAAAATCGCTAGTTTCCAAGGAATTCCAGCAAATACTCGTGTGAACATGCTTACAGCATCATTGCATGACGAAAACACGGTTTTTGCCGTATTCAACAACCACCGTTCGGGTGATTTCAAACCGTATATTTTAAAAAGTTCGGACAAAGGAAAGACGTGGACATCCATCAGCGGCAACTTGCCAGAGCGTGGGTCGGTGTATTGCATCAAGCAAGATTTCGTTGATCCTAACCTGCTTTTTGTTGGGACAGAGTTTGGAGCCTATTTCTCAAATGATGGAGGGCTCAACTGGACAAAACTTGCTGGTTTGCCAACGATTGCAGTCTATGACCTTGACATCCAACAACGAGAAAATGACTTGGTTGCCGCAACCTTTGGACGTGGATTTTGGGTCTTGGACAATTACTCCCCACTGCGCTCATTGAATAAAGCAACATTAGACAAAAAGGCGCACATTTTTACGGTGAAAGATGCCTTGCTTTACATTCCAGCTGACCCACTTGGATTGGAAGGAACAGGTTTCCAAGGTGCAAATTTATGGGCTGCGAAAAACCCAGAGTTTGGAGCAACATTTACACTCTTCATCAAGGATGATTATCCAACACTCAAAGGAACTCGTCAAGAAAAAGAAAAAGCACTCGAAGGAGAAAAGAAAGCCGTGACTTATCCAACAATTGAGGAGCTTCGCAAGGAACAACAAGAAGGTGAAGCACAGCTTGTGTGGATCATTCGAAACGATAAAGGTGAAGAAGTTCGCCGCATGTTCTCGAGTCCATCAAAAGGAATTTCACGCATGAACTGGAACCTACGTTACGAATACACCGGCGCTGTAAATCCTTCAGGAGATAAAAACAAAAACAATGGATTCTTGGTGCCTGCAGGAAACTATACGGTTGAAATATCCCTATTGAAAGATGGTGTTGTGACATCGCTCGTAGAGAAAACAAGCTTTGTAGTCAAAGGATTGAACAATCAAACATTACTAGCGAAGGATCCCGTTGATTTGAACAACTTCCGCACAGAAGTGGCTGACTTGAGCCGCCGATTGAGCGGAACAGCAGCACAGATGGGTGAGTCGAAAGAATTGCTTGATCAAATCGAACATGTACTCCTTACCTACCCGGGAACAGATTTAAAATTACTTAGCGAAACACGAGCCTTACGTTTGATCTACGATGAATGTGCGATCATGCTATGGGGAGATGGTTTAAAGACTTCGAAAGAGTTCGAAGCATTGCCAGGAATCAACGGCCGTTTGGGTATTGTTGAATACTCCCTGTACGACAACACCGCAGGAGTTACCAATGCACAACGCAGCAATAAAGCCATTGCCGAAGAAGAATACCTCGCTTTGCGTGTGAAATTCGACGAGTATTTGAAGCGTATCGCTGCACTTGAAAAAATTCTCGACGGTCTTCAAATTCCGTATGTGAAAGGGAGAGAGAATTGGAAAGAGGATTGATGAAATAATTACGAATTACGAGTGACGAGTGACGAATTACGAATTAGAAATTCTATAAGACTCAAATTCTAGGGAGGGACAAAAGACACTTCTTCGCTCTTCGAGCTTCGAAGGACAAAGGACCGCTGCGCTAAAGGACAATGGACAAAAGACTTAAAAAAGTTACGAGTTATTAGTTACGAGTTACTGCTGTCAATAAACCGCTGCGCTGAAAGACTTGATCATACACTGAATTCCGACAGGATCAAATAGCGTAGCGTCAAATTTTGTTAGGACCAAATTGCGTAGCGTCAAATTCCGTTAGGACCAAATTGCCGCAGGCATCAAATTCTTATAAGGACAAAAGACTTAAAAAAGTTACGAGTTATTAGTTACGAGTTACTGCTGTCAATAAACCGCTGCGCTGAAAGACTTGATCATACACTGAATTCCGACAGGATCAAATAGCGTAGCGTCAAATTCCGTTAGGACCAAATTGCCGAAGGCATCAAATTCTTATAAGGACAAAAGACACTTCTTCGCTCTTTGAGCGTCGAAGGACAAAGGACCGCTGCGCTGAAAGACTTGATCATACACTGAATTGCCTAAACACAAAATGTAATTCGTAATTCGTAATTCGTAATTCGTAACTCATAACTCGTAATTCGTAACTCGTAATTCTATTAAAGTTTCACCACACGTTGCGTAAAATGGTGCGTTGCACTTTTAAGAATATAAACACCCGATGCAAGGTTGCTTATGTCGATTTGGTTTGTTCCTGGATGATTCAGGGTGGTTTGAATCAAACGGCCATTCAACGAATACATGGAAATGGAGATATCCTCAGCCATCGTATTTGTTACATTCAACACATTCTTCGCTGGATTTGGATAACAAGATACGAATTGATTGGCTGTTTCCTCGATGTTCAACACAAGGTCTCCCTGCGCGAAAATTCCATTGGACATGATCTCAAAATTGGCACCTAAAACGGTTTGATTACCAGCCATTGTGATTTGATGATCTGACAGTTGAGGAATGTAAGGCACATCGATTTTTAAGGTGTAGTTGCCTATTGGAACATTCATAAACTGATAACTACCATTCACATCGCTATAGGTAAAGGCAAGAGTTTCGTTCGTGCTATTTACGAGTTTGATTACGGCATTTTCAAATGCAACAGTTGGCGCACGAAGAAAGTTTGTATCAATGGTAATTGTTCCTCCAATCACCCCATCTCCACTCAATGGATTCAAGGTAGTAGAATTGATATTTCCACTGTTGAAGAAACATGGGATTCCAATGACCGAAGCGGTAGACCATGTATCACCGTTCGTATAATACAAAGGTGCTACGCCTGGAAATGCCGCAGGATCAGGTGTAAAACGAATGTGGTACATGCCCGTTTCTAAGCTATCCACATTGTATGTTCCATTGCTTACAGCAGCTGTTTGGATGGGCTGAGCTAAAAGTGTATCACCGATAAAATTGAAAATCTCCAAGGTACCTGAAGCCGGTTGACCATTCACCGTCAAAGCACCGCTCAAGTTTGAATACGCATTCTGTTCATCTAGGAATATTGCTGAATCATAGGCACTGTCGCTGACATCAGCAATCACCAACTTTACATGGTAAGACCCACCCGCCTGAGCAAAAAACTTCGCCTCCAAAGGAACTGTATAGCCATCGAATACAAAATTCAAACTCGTACTGTTGTCAAGGTAATATTGCGGATTAACCGTTGCATTGATGGTATTGATTTCAACGGGAATGGTTGTTCCCGGAATTGTTGCCACATTGACATACGGCGAACCATTTTCTGAGATAAGGAATAAAAATCGGTCGGTAAAAGAGGTGTTTGCAAATTCAGGATATTCCTCAGAAGCCAAGATATAGCTAAAGCGGACAGTATCAGATGCAGTTGGCAAGAAATCAAATTCGATGAAGCACGCATCGTAGCTCGGAAAGCCTCCGGTAGATACTCCAAAGGCATCAACATCTGCATCACCGGGCGTTGTAAATGTCGTTGAGCTAAACGCTGAACTTGGCTGACTTCCGCCACTTATTGCCCCCGTAGACATCACCAAGCCACTGTTCAATCCAATCGAACTTCCAAATTCAAATCGTCCAACTTGATCTGTGGCTGCAGTTACTTGAACATTCGAAACAGATCCACATTGAATCCCGAAGACATTGGCAATCATCATGTCTATGTTCGTTGCAGGTGCAAATTGAATAGTCTGCTGCGCTAAAGATGTAAAAACTGATGATATTAACAGGAATACGGGCAGAAAGCTCTTTTTCATAAATAGTAGTTTGTATGCAGACGTCATGTAAGTTGATTTCGTTGCCCCACTGTCTTATTTTATTATAAGAGCAACAACCGTAATCAAGGCGATAGAAAAAATAGCAATGAGCACAATTCTTCGAAATCGATCTTCGGATATGTTAACAAGTATTTTTTTTTCGACAATTGTTCCAAGAACACTGATAACAATCTGCGTTTTACTCTATGACAATCGGCTCATTGACTTTTTCCTTCGTTAAGGCAATTTCCAATACCTCACGCATGCGTGTAACGAAGTGGAATGTTAGTCCTTTGAGGTAATCTGCCGTGATTTCATCGATGTCCTTGCGGTTCTTTTCGCACAAAATAATCTCTTTAATACCAGCTCGCTTCGCAGCAAGGATTTTCTCTTTGATTCCACCGACAGGAAGCACTTCACCTCTCAGGGTAATTTCTCCGGTCATGGCGAGGTTCTTTTTCACCCGATACTGAGTAAACAAAGAAGCCAAAGAGGTCAACATGGTAATTCCCGCGCTCGGCCCGTCTTTTGGCGTTGCTCCTTCAGGCACATGGACGTGTACATTGTACCGATCAAACACTTCTTGGTCCAAATTCAACCATGAGCTATGCGCCTTCAAAAATTCGAGGGCAATGACCGCAGATTCTTTCATCACATCTCCCAAATTTCCGGTTAAGGTAAGTTTACCTTTCCCTTTTGTAATGGAAGATTCAATGAACAGAATATCCCCTCCAACGGATGTCCAAGCCAACCCAGTGACAACACCAGCAACCTCATTGTTGTTGTATTTTGTTCTGCCACGTCCAGCACCAAGAATGTCAAACAACTGATCCAATCCTATTTTTGGCTCATAGGACTCATCCATTGCGATTTGTCTTGCGCGAAATCGTACAATCTTTGCCACAACATTGTCCAATCCGCGGACACCTGATTCATTGGTGTATTCTTCAATAACCTTCTCGAACACCTTTTTATCGACGGAAATATCTTGTTTCGTGATCCCGTGTGCATCAATCTGCTTGGGCAATAAGTGTCGTTTTGCGATTTCAATTTTTTCTTCAATGGTATATCCGTTGACTTCAATAATTTCCATTCGGTCCCTCAAAGGTCCTTGGATGTTCGACAAGCTATTGGCCGTAGCGATAAACATTACACGAGAGAGGTCGAATTCCGTTTCCACGTAGTTGTCGTAGAACTCATGATTTTGCTCTGGATCAAGCACCTCCAACATTGCTGAAGAGGGATCACCATGATTTCCTCGACCAATTTTATCAATTTCATCCAAAATAAATACTGGATTGGCAGATTCGGCTTTTTTCATGCTTTGAATCACGCGGCCTGGCATTGCGCCAATGTATGTTTTTCTGTGCCCACGGATCTCCGATTCATCGTGCAAGCCTCCCAAAGACATGCGAATGTATTTACGTCCAAGTGCTTCAGCAATCGATTTCCCGAGTGAAGTTTTCCCAACTCCCGGAGGACCATAAAAACAAAGAATTGGCGACTTCATGTTGCCTTTCAACTTAAGAACTGCCAAGTATTCCAAGATGCGTTCCTTCACTTTTTCCAATCCGAAATGGTCTCGGTTCAAAATTTTCTCCGCGCGTTTCAAATCTAAATTGTCCTTGGAATATTCGTTCCATGGCAAATCTAGCATCACATCGAGGTAGTTCATTTGCACCGTATATTCTGGTCCCATGGGGTTCATGCGCTGCAACTTATCCAATTCCTTGTAAACGATTTTCGATACACGTTCGTCCCATTTCTTTGCATAAGCACGCTCGCGAAAATCACGCACATCTTGATCCTGTGGGTTGTCGCCCAATTCATCCTGAATGGTACGCATTTGCTGTTGCAAGAAATATTCCCGTTGCTGACGGTCCATGTCCTTACGCACCTTGGATTGAATCTCATTGCGCATTTCCAACATCTGCATCTCTATGGTCAAATGCTCTAAAACGAGAAGCACACGTTTTTTCATGTCCAACTCTTCGAGCATTTCTTGTTTTTTCGCAACATCCGCGTTCATATTTGACGCGATGAAATTCACCAAGAATGTAGGACTATCAATGTTTCCAATGGCAAATGATGCTTCGGATGGAATGTTTGGACTGTCGCGAATGATTTGCAGTGCAAGGTCCTTGATTGTCGTGAACATCACTTGCAACTCCTTATTGTCTTTGTCAAATTTCTTGTCCTTCAAAGTACGCACCTGAGCACGCATATACGGCTCCGTTTGCAGAGGTTGAACGATTTCAAATCGCCGTTTTCCTTGAATAATAACCGTTGTACTTCCATCGGGCATCCGCAAAAGACGAACGATTTGAGCCACAGTTCCGATATGGTGTAAATCTTTAAACTCTGGACTTTCCTCTTCTTGATCGCGTTGAGAAACCACACCAATAATCTTGGATCCTTTATTTGCATCTTGAATCAACTTGATGGATTTATCTCGACCCACTGTGATAGGAATTACAACTCCAGGAAAAAGTACATTATTTCGCAATGGAAGAATTGCCAATTCATTGGGAAGAACTTCATTGTTCATGCTCTCCTCCTCTTCCGCAGTAATCAAGGGAATGAACTCCCCATCTGCCTCGCTGAATTGGTTCATCGCTATTACGTCACTATTGAAAAAATCTTCCATTCTGTTTATTTTAAAATATTCCTTTACACCGACAAAGTGTCAGTAACTCACAATTGACATCTCTTGAATACCTAAGAAAGAGTCAATTTAATGGGCCGCACACAATTGTCAAAGGAAGTGCCACCGCTGAATTCGGTAAAAATGTCGTGTTAATTGTCCGCAATATACTTTAGGATGCTGATCTCGTCTGCCGAAAGTTCACATCCACGGCGGGCCATCATGTTGTTGGCATATTCCAACGCTTTATCAAATTTAAATGGAACAAAGTCATTTCCTCCTCCCCAACGAAAGGAAGGAACGTATTTATCAGGAAACCCCGCACCAAAGACGTTGGTTGAAACCCCGATGACCGTCGCTGTATTGAACATGGTGTTGATCCCACATTTGGAATGATCGCCCATGCACACCCCCATAAATAAAGCATCTGTTTTTTCTTCTTTTTGGGTTTCAAACGAATACGTGCTGACCACAGCGTAATTATTCTTCAGGTTCGACGTGTTCGTGTCAGCGCCCAAATTACACCATTCGCCAATCAAAGCATTTCCCAAAAACCCATCATGACCTTTGTTTGAATATGCCTGAAATACAACATTGTTCACTTCTCCACCCACCTTGCAATGAGGACCTAAGGTTGTTGGTCCATACACTTTTGTTCCTAGTTTCAACGCGCTATGTTCACACATGGCTAGTGGGCCACGAACGAGCGAACCTTCCATGATTTCAGCCGCTTTTCCGATGTAAACCACTCCATCTTTTGTATTGATGACAGCAGCTTCGACAGAGGCACCTTCCTCAATAAATAGCCTTGACGCATCGCCAATGAGTGTATTGGTTTTTGACAAGGGCTGTGATTTCTTTCCAGCGGTAAGGAGATGAAAATCTTGTTCGAGTACCTGTCCGTTTTTCTGATAAATGTGCCACCTTTCTGAGATGATTACTGGCTTTTCTCCTGTATAATGAACATGCGAACCTCCACCATTTTCATTGCTTCCAAGCCAAAGTTCATCCATGAACAACATTTCGCCTTCGGTAAGTCCAAGCAAAGCCGCAATAACATCCTCATTTGGAATTAATTGGGCGTTTACTGAAAGATTGGGTGATTCAAAGCCAGGAAAACGTTGCGACAAATAGGCCTCCGTCACATACCCAATTTCCGCTTCGGGAAGGTATGTTTTCCAACGTTCGTCATTGGTCAAAATCCCCATACGAACGTTTCCCAAAGGACGGGTCAAAGTCAAGGGAGCGAAACGCAAGTGCATTCCATGATCATCAAGTACGATCTTCATATGCCTGTGTTAAGTTTGATTTTTTTGAAATAAGTAGCAAGCCTATAAATGTCAGTAAACCATTCAAGATCAACAATTCATTTCCAAATTTATATCCGCTCATGAGTGACTCAGAATGTTTGTCTAACCAATAGCAAGTGAGTGGGACAAGAATACAGATGACAGGAACAAACCATTCATTCAACTTTCGTTTGGTAAAGATTCCGAATGAAAACAAGCCCAAGAGTGGTCCGTAGGTATATCCCGCAATGGTCAGAATGAGTCCAATTAAATCTGTGCTTGGATTGGCATCTACATACCATTTGGTGAGTAAAATAATCACCAAGAACAAGAGTGAAAATCCGATGTGAACAAGCAACTTTAAGCGCTGGCGTTCCTTTTCCTCGCGTTTGTGAAAGTTCAAGAAATCGATGCAAAAACCTGTGGTCAAGGCCGCCAAGGCACTATCTGCTGAGGCATACGACGAGGCGGTTATTCCAAGCAAGAAGAAAATTCCTGCAATTGTACCGAAGTTATTCAAGGCTAAGGTTGGGAAAACATGGTCCGTTTTCACATTCTCCCCGGCCATGGGTAAATCAACGCCCTTCGCCGCAGCATAGACGTACAAAGCCCCACCGAGCAATAAAAACATGAAATTCGTCACGACCAAAATCGTGGTAAATGAATACATGTTCTTTTGCGCATCACCAATGGATTTACAGGTCAAATTCTTCTGCATCAAGTCCTGATCGAGCCCCGTCATTGCGATTGCGAGAAACATTCCACCAAAGAATTGCTTTGGGAAAAACAGTTTAGAATTGGGATCGTCAAAAAAGAAAATTTGCGTCATTGAACCACCCGAAGTTGTTTTTGTTTGACTAATCATCTTGTACAAACCTGAAAAATCAACATGCAATACATTGGCAATGATGATGGTACAAATCACCACTGCACTAACAAGAAACAAGGTTTGAAAGGTATCGGTGTACACAATGGTTTTGATTCCTCCTTTGAAGGTATACACCCAAATCAAAGCGATGGTAATGACTACGGTCAACCAATACGGGACATTCAAATCTTCGAAAAGAAACAATTGAAGTACAACTGTTGCCAGGTATAGGCGTGTTGCCGATCCAAGTGTACGCGAAAGGATGAAAAATGCTGCCCCTGTTTTATAGGAAACCACACCAAATCGGTCTCTCAAATATTCATAAATCGACGTGACATTTAATCGGTAATAAAGCGGCATGAGTACCTGTGCAATGACGATATAGCCAATGACATAGCCCAAAACGATTTGAAAATAGGCCATTCCTTCAGTCAGCACCTTTCCTGGAACAGAAATGAACGTCACCCCAGAAAGCGAGGCGCCAATCATTCCAAAAGCGACCAAGTACCATGGACTTTGTTTATTTCCCGTAAAAAAAGACTGAGTATCCGCATTTCTTGAGGTGATCCACGAGATAAAAATCAAGATAGAAAAATAGGCAACAAGGACAGTAATGATAATTGGAGTGCTCATTTGTTCGGTTCTGCTGTTGAAATTAGTATTAAAAATCAATCACATGGGACGAACCGCATGCTATCTTTTGTCAAAGGTAATTTTATCTTTGCAAAAACGCCAACAACATGGATGCCTTGCTTCAGATTGCTTTAATCATTTTCCCCGCGGGAGGTGTATTGCTTACAACCATCTTTTTCCTTCGTCGGGAAACGTCAAAAGAGTTGCATTCAGCGCAAATTGATTTAAAAAAGCAACGTCAAGAATACTTCTTACCAAGTCGTGTGGAGGCGTATCAACGATCTGTGCTTTTTATGGAGCGGATTCATCCGAACAGCCTGGTGATGCGTTTGCACAATGCTGGATTGCCGGCACGTGCACTTCAAGCTGACTTTTTGAAGGCCATTCGTGAAGAATACGACCACAACGTTGCGCAACAATTGTTTGTTTCACCGCAAGGATGGCAGATGGTAAAAAACTCTAAGGAAGAGACGATTAAAATCATCAACATCGCAGGCAATCAGATGACAGATACCTCAACAGGAATGGACTTATCGGCAAAGATTTTTGAAATCGTAGCAGAAGTTGGAGTTATGCCAAGTGAAGTTACCGTAGACTATCTCAAAAAGGAACTTCAAGATTTGTTCTGACCTCAGGTCATAAGAACGATGATGTCATCAATTTGAATGAGATCACCTGGAATAAGTTTCGCGCGTTTTCTGTATTCAATTTCTCCATTTCGTGAAACCTCACCACCTTCAACAATGTGCTTGGCATGTCCACCCGTTTCAGCAATACCCAAAGCTTTTAGCAGTTGAATCAACTCAATGTACTCCCCCACAATCTTAAATTCACTTTCCATTTTTACGCAGCATTTCGTTGAAATATATATATAGTTTTTCGGCCCCTTGAAATGAAGAAACATTGCCCTTGAACACATTTTTTTCCATGTCCATCAGCGCTTTATGCATTTCTTCATTGCCGAAAAATTCATGCAAAATCATTTCTTTCAAACTTTCATTCAGCCAGTAGCAATCTTGCTTTTTTCGGTTTTCATCAAACCAACCATTGATCCGTGTGATGTTCGCGTGTGATTCGATCGTGGTCCACACCTTGTCGATATTTACATTTTGTAAAGCACTACAGGTGAACGACGGCGCAATCCATGCGCTTGATTTGGGAGGGAAAAGATGCATCGCATTCGCGTAGGACCGTGCAGCCATTTCCGCTTTCTTCGCGTTCTCACCATCGGCTTTTGTAATGACCAATGCATCGGCCATTTCCATGATCCCACGTTTAATTCCTTGCAACTCATCTCCTGCTCCGGAGAGCATCAATAAGAGAAAAAAGTCAACCATCGAGTGTACCAAGGTTTCAGACTGACCTACACCTACTGTTTCGATGAGAATCACATCAAACCCAGCCGCTTCACAGAGGTAAATGGCTTCGCGCGTTCTGCGGGCAACACCTCCTAGCGTCCCACCCGCCGCCGTCGGACGAATAAACACATTGGGATGAACAGACAAATGTTGCATGCGGGTTTTATCCCCAAGAATGCTTCCACCGCTTTCCTCGCTGGAGGGATCGATAGCGAGCACGGCCAATTTCAATCCTTTGTCCGCCAAGAAACAGCCAAATGATTCAATGAAGGTACTTTTCCCAACGCCGGGAACACCTGTGATACCAATACGAATAGACGTTTTTCCACTTTTTAAGGCGCGGCTCACCAATTCATTGGCTTCAATACGATCACTTTCGAGGGTACTTTCAAGTACTGTAATTCCAGTACTCAAGGCCTCTTTATCTCCATTGATAATGCGCGGAAACAGCTGTTCTGCTGAGCGGGAATCCTTCCGTTCTTTGCGTCGCCGCAGCCAATCTTCCAAATGTTGCTCATCCATGTATAACAAATGTATTTAAAAGTTCGCTGCTTTGGCAACTTTCTTAATTTTGTCGCATGACCAAAATCGGGCTTTTATCGGACACACATGGTTTTGTAGACCCAAAGATTTACGACTACTTCAAGGATGTCGATGAGATTTGGCATGCAGGGGACATAGGAGATATTGCGGTCATCGATGAACTGAGAAAATTCAAACCCCTGCGCGGAGTCTATGGCAACATCGACGATCACATCATCCGCACTGAGCTGCCAGAATTCAACCGATTCATGTGCGAGGAGGTTGATGTACTCATTACCCACATCGGCGGAAAACCAGGGAAATATTCCAAACCTGCCTTTGAGGTTTTAGAAGAAAAAGCACCAAAACTCTTCATCTGTGGACATTCACACATCCTGCTCGTAAAGATGGATCCGAAGTTCAATATGCTGTGGATGAATCCCGGAGCTTGCGGATTTAAAGGTTTTCACAGTGTAAAGACCATCCTTCGTTTCAGCATCACGGGAGATCGAATCCATGATTTAGAAGTCGTTGAATTGGGAAAAAGAGTTTAATTTTAAAATTTAACCTTGATATTTGCGTTAGTTCTGCCGATACTAAAAAACATGAACCGAATGATGGTCCGAATAGTCTTCTTGTCCTTTTTCATCGTAAGTGCCATAAATGCAACTGGACAAACGGGCGGCACCAATGCCTTTCCCCTACTCGATCTCACCTTCAACGCACGCTCTGCAGGACTTGGTAATGAGTTCATCTCCATTAAAGACCAGGACATCAATCTTGGGATCACCAATCCGTCCCTGCTGAATGCAAAAATGCACAACACCATTTCTGTGAATCAAGCACTTTTGGCTGGAGGCATAAATTATGGAATGCTGGCCTATGGTCGGAGCATGTTTGGCGGAGTTGTGAGCACATCGATGCGCTATGTCAATTATGGGGAATTTCGATATACCGATGTTACAGGTGCTGATTATGGCAGCTTTCATCCCTTTGAATGCGTTGTCGGCGCTGGCTATGGACGTCAGTTGAACCCTCGAATATCCGTTGGTGCCAATTTCAACCTGCTCTACTCCCAACTCGAAATTTACAATGCCTTTGGGGCATCCATCGATTTAGCTGGAACCTATACCAGTAAAAATGAGAACCTTTTGGTGACTGCCATGATGAAAAATGTAGGTTATCAATTCAATGGCTACAATTCGAAACAGCATGACCCCTTGCCAATGGAGATGCAAATGGCTGCATCCTATAAGTTGGGATATGCACCATTTCGTTTTTCCTTGTTGGCTCACCACCTCAATCGCTGGGACTTGAGTTACAAGGATCCGAATGCGTTACCGACCCTTGACCCATTGACAGGAGACACGATTCCAGTTCCAACAGCAAACTTCGGAGAGAAATTGGCACGTCACTTCACCTATCAAGCTGAAATTTTAATTTCAAAAAGTATTCACCTTCGGGCAGGATTTGATTTCAACCGTCGTCAAGAAATGAAATTGGTAAATCGTCCAGGTGCTTCAGGCTTCACTTTCGGTTTAGGGCTCTACTTCAAGAAGTTCACTCTTGACTATGGATTTTCTTCCTTTTCCAGCTCGGGTTCCTTGCACATGCTGACCTTGTCAAGTTGCATCGATCGTTGGAGGAAGTAAACAAAAATAAATCGTAAAATCCATTCTATTAAGGTAACCTTTCGTGTAAAATTGATTATTTTCATCGAGACGGAAAAAGCTTCCATACCCTTTATTTAATGCGAAAAACGATGTATTTCACTCCTGCTAAACTAGTTACCTTCATTTTATTTAATTTTCTTTTTTTTACCGCACATTCAGAAGGAATTAACTTTCAACAAATTAGTCTTTCATCTGCATTAAAGAAAGCAGAAAAAGAACATAAAAAAGTCTTTGTCGATGTCTTTGCCGTTTGGTGTGGTCCATGCAAATACCTAACAAACAACGTTTTTACAGATGAATTACTTGGCAATTACATGAATGAGCATTTCATAAGTATCAAAATTGATGGAGAAGATGGCGAGGGCATCAAACTAATGGAAGAATTTTCAATCGATGCCTATCCCACACTGTTATTTCTTAATCCGGATCGCACATTGCTCAAAAAAGTTGTTGGCGCCATGGAGGCAGAAGCCTTAAAAGAAAAAGCCATTTGGGTAATTACACCCGAACAGACGAGTATTTACCAAATGGGAAAGCGTTACAAAAGCGGTGATCGGGATAAAGAATTTCTGAGTGCCTATTTATTAGAAACGTACAACGATGATGGTGATTACACTGAAATATTAAATGAGTACAACCGATTGTATCCAAATTTAGACTTGAGCAATTCAGCTGACTTTATGGTTTTTGGGTTTAAAGAAATGAGCGTTGACGAGCCATTGGTTCAATCATTTTTATCTCAACCTGAAAAGTATTTTGAACTCTATGGTGATACTGCCTTGGAAAAAGCTAAAGATCTTTTAATGAATTTGGCGGATGTTGCAAAAGAAAAACAGGATTTTGACATGATCGATAGAGGTCTGAACCTTTTATATCCAGCTCTAGTAGTAATGATCGAAGGATTAGATGTATCTCAAGAAGAACTGCGGGCAAGTGTTATCGAATTGTATGAAGAAGAATGACCTACAGGTATTCACTTTAGTATTTTTATAATTTATAAACATATCATTTTCAATTAATTACAACTTATCAACAACTTTTTTTATAGTTTTTAACAACCTTTTGGACTCCAAATCCGTTATAGTACCAAACAATTAAAAACTTAAACTATGATAAAGTTAGCAGTACTAGTAGGAGCCATTGCATTGACAGGGGCAACATTTGCGCAAAGACCAACAGATTCAAATCCATTCTCATTGGAAGGTGGATTGAGCTTGAACACAACATCAAATACATTCAACGCCCCAATGTTGAAGTTGCGTTATTTTGCTATGGACAACTTTGCTGTTCGTCTTGGATTGCAAATGGACAACGAAAAAACAGTTGATAATTATTATGGTTTTGATGCACAGGGTGACGAAACAGCAGATTCATTGGGAACAGTAACAGGCAAAGATCGTTTCACATGGGTATCAGTGGGTGGATCATACCATTTCTCTCAAATGGATCGTCTTTCACCTTATGTAGCCTTGGATGTTATGATTGGAATGGGATCATCAAAAGTTGACGGCGTAGATACTGACGGAGCTGATTATGTTGCTGGACTTACAACATCTGCATCAACTAAGCAGTCAGGTTTAGGATTGAACATTGCTGGTGGTTTTGACTACTACTTTGCTGAAAACGTATTTATTGGTGGTGAAGTTGGTTTCATGTTCTTGAGTGCAAAAGACAAAGGAGGCGAAGCAAGTTCAACATTTGGTTCAACTACTTTGACATCTACCACACTTTCTTCAGGTTCTGCTTCTTCATTCGGAAACAGCGCTACTGCAGCGATCCGTTTGGGTTGGAGATTCTAACTTGAAATTATAACTTTAAAGAGGGGCTTCGGCCCCTTTTTTTGTTCCTAAACTTTTCTGCATGACCATTGTCATATTTATCCCAAACATCCATCACAAGAACCTATTGACCATCGCCCCTATCTTTGCATGAACCATTAACGACAATCAATATGAAAAAAATTACATTTTTAGTTGGGGCTCTTGCATTGTCAACTGCAGTTTTAGCCCAAAGACCAATTGATTCGAATCCCTTCTCTTTGGAAGGAGGACTGAGTCTAAACAGTTTAACAAACTCTTTTACTGCACCAATGATCAAGTTCCGCTACTTTGCGACGGACAATTTTGCTGCACGTATTGGATTCCAACACAACTACTCCCAAGATGTTTATAATGTCTACGGATTGGGAGCTGACTTTTACCCAAATGTTGACTCCTTGGGGACTCAAACCCTGCGTTCAGCAACGACATGGATCAGTCTTGGTGGCTCATACCATTTTTCACAAATGGAACGCCTCTCGCCTTACATTGCCTTGGATGTTCTTGTAGGTTTCGGATCACAACATGAGGATTGGAAAGATTTCTCACCCAATTCAGGTGCTCCGGGTGATGGCGATTTTACAAAGGGTTCAAATGCGGAGGTCGTGACCAAAAACAATGGATTTGGTCTTGGACTCGCTGCTGGATTTGATTACTATTTTGCCGAAAATGTCTTTATTGGCGCTGAGCTAGGTCTCAGTTTGCGGTCAACGGTCGACAAAGGTGGGGAAATGAATTTGAGTGGGACAACCATTAAAATTCATGCTCAAGGGAACTCGATTACATTTGGTAACAGCGCAACAGCTGCAATCCGAATGGGTTGGCGATTCTAAGTCACTCCGCCAAAAAAGGAAAGGGTCAACCACGGTTGGCCCTTTTTTATGCGCTGAATTCCGTACATTCGCAGTATGTCAGACAAAAGAATTACTATAGCAATTGACGGTCATTCCTCTTGTGGAAAAAGTACCATGGCAAAAGCTCTTTCTGAAAAGTTAGGCTATGTTTTTGTCGATAGCGGCGCCATGTACCGGGGTGTCACGCTCTACTGCAAGCAACAAGGATTGATCGTTGCGGGCGAACCAAATGAATTTGCCATTATGGCCCATTTGAATAAGATTTCTCTTTCCTTTGAATTCAATCCGGAACGCGGAGCAAGTGATCTCCTTTTAAATGGGGTGAATGTCGAAGCGATGATACGAACACCCGAGGTGGCTGGTGATGTATCGAAGATTGCTGCACTGCCGTTTGTCCGTAAAAAATTGGTGGATGAGCAACGGAAAATGGGAGAAAATGGGGGGATTGTCATGGATGGTCGCGACATTGGATCGGTAGTTTTCCCGAACGCTGAACTCAAACTTTTTGTTACCGCAGCACCCGAAATTCGCGCACAACGGCGATTGCTCGAACTCCAACAAAATGGCATAGACACCACATTCGACGAGGTGCTTCAAAATCTTACCGAACGCGATTATTTGGATTCGAACCGCGATGACAGCCCTTTAATTCAAACACCTGATGCCCTTGTAATCGACACCTCACACCTCAGCCGTGAAGAACAATTGGAAATGGCATTAAACCTGGTTCAAGGTCGACTGAAATAAGCAACGGAACGAATTTTCAACTCAACAAACTCTTGGAAATATGAACTCGATTGGAACAGCCACAGAAGCACTCATCAACCGCAGCCCTTTTTTGCGCGAAGCGATGGCCGAGGACCTCATCAATATTTCTGCGTTGGCAAGAAAATTACAGCCCGATATTGAAGAGATGTTGGGTAAAAAAATCAATGAGGGGGCTGTCGTGATGGCCATCAAGCGCATGACACCAGGACTCTATCAGCGCTTGAACACGAAAATCACCAACATGATGGGTGACTTGGGTGATTTTCTTGTGCGCAACAATTTGACCGATTTCACTTTCGAAAATTCGGACACACTGAAAACAGCGCAAACTTTACTTTTTGAGCGTATTTCGAAAGAAAGTGATTCATTTTTTGCTCTTTGTCAAGGGGTTACAGAAACAACCTATGTGCTCCAAGAAAGGCATTCAGCACTCATGGAAAAATACTTCGCCAAGGAACGACTGAAATCACACAACTTAAACTTGTCTTCCGTAACGGTGGTATTGCCTAACCTGAATAATGAGATCTACGGTGTGTATTATTACCTGTTAAAACATTTGGCCTGGCAAGGAATTAACATCGTAGAAATTGTTTCCACTTCCACAGAATTCACTGTCGTAGTGCGTCAAGATGATGTTGAAAGTGCCTTCGGAATATTGATGCAGCTGAAGCGTAAGCTCTAATCAGTTGTCATCAATCAACTCACCAAGTCCATATTTATTGAAGGACATCGAACTAGGAACACCTCGGTAATAGATGTTTCCAGATCCATTTGTTTCTGCCTTTAATTTTGCTTGATTCGCATTGATGTGAACTGGACCCTGCGTGGCAGAAACGACGGTAATTGAATCTTTGACATTCAAGCCATAAGTATTACAAAACCCATTGCTCCACACATTAAAGTTGGCATAATTGACATTTCCAGTAAAGGTAAAATCACCCCAACCGTGGCTGATTGTGGCAATGACCACATAGGCATCAAAATTTAAGTTGACTGGGCCCGCCCCATCTCGAATAAGCATGGTCAACCAACTAAAGTTTAATTTCCCTTTGTTTGTCAAGGATTCTGAACCTTCAAAACGTATGTTTTCAATGCTTTTAAAATGAATTTCAGCCTTCACTTTTTTATCATACGAACGGAAGAATGTACACTTGTTGTCATTTCCAATTTCCAACGTTTGGTCAGCCACCGAGACAGCAATAAAGTTCAACAAATTCTTTCCTCCCCTTAGTACAACTTTTTCCACGGTATCTTGCACCAACACAAATTCCACATGCTCGCGCAGGAACAATTTAGAGAACGGTTCCAAAGCGATGGTTTTCTCCTCCTCGGCACCAGCCGTTTTCCAACAAGGTCTATTTTCTGCTTTCTTGCATGCAGCAGCAAGAACTAGAATCAAACCTACGATGACGAAAGTCCTCATTTTTTCTTGTAATTGAATGTATATCCAAGTCCCCATTCCGCATAATCAGCCCTAGCCCAATGTGATTTCAACACAACCTGCGTATTTAAACCATTTTTAAAGTAATAGCGAATTCCTACGCGGTGGTACATGGCATCTTCCGGTTGGTATTTATCCTTCAGGTAAACTCCCATCCCTAAGGTAAAATGAAACTGATCCAAGGGCAATAAATAGCCAACAAAGACACCCAACTGAAGAATATCCCATTGTGATTTGGTGATTTCTGGACGGTACGCCTGAACTGCTTGTTTTGAGATGAGATCGAAAGAAGCTTCTAGTCCAACCTTTGGTTTTGTAAAATAGCGCGCATGAATGCTCATGGCAAAAATCGGATACTTCTTCATTCCTGTTGGAAAAACCTCCTTCACTGAGGCAATTGCAGTAATTCCAAACAGCCATTTGCGCAATGGAACCACATTTGGCAGCACTAAGGTGTCTTTCGGTGCCGATTGAATGGTGCGGCCATAGCCGAAAGATAAATAAGGTAAGTTAACACCCAAGTTCGGTACTTTGTATGCTCCATTGCTAAAATGAGTCATGTCAACTCCAAGCACAATGGCATTCCGACCAAAAGAAAACTGACTTTTCAATCCAAGGCAAATGAGTGCATTCCAGTGGGTACTCACAGCCACATTTTTCGGATTAAGTTCATAGCTGAACACTTTTGCCGTGTACCCTAAACCGGTACCCAATTTCCCGCAAAGCTGAAAATGACGTGATTTTACAAAAGGAAATTCGATAAAGCTGTAGGCTCCCCAGAATGTACCTAAAATCGTGTTGTTCCCAACAGAACCACCGAAAAGTGTTGCTCCCATGGACGGATAACCACAGGCCTCATGCCATTTCTTTCTGCCTTTCGGATGAAAGAAAAGTGAAAGTTCACCTGCGTAGGCTTGATTTTCAGCCAAATGGCTCATTACACCGCGGTGCGCAGCAAGGAAACCCACTTTTTGTCGGTATTCCAATCCCCACTCCTTCTGCAGAAACGCAGAAAAAGAAATGAAAAGAAAAAGTATAAATAATCCTGAGCGCATTTCGAATGCTAAAATAATGAATTGAAAAGTACATTCCGAAAAATTCTACTTTTGTTGCTATGACAGATCCTCGACTTATTGCCTTTGAGCGCCTATTAAATATCATGGATGACCTTCGGGAAAAATGCCCTTGGGACCAAAAACAAACTTTAGAATCCTTGCGCCACCTGACCATAGAGGAAACCTATGAACTAGCTGATGCCATCACTTCCAATGATTTACCTGCCCTGAAGGGTGAAATTGGCGATCTCTTTTTACACATGGTTTTCTACTGTAAAATTGGACAAGAACAAAATGCCTTTGATGTAGAAAGTGTCCTCAATGCCATTTGTGACAAGTTGGTGTTCCGTCATCCACACATTTATGGAGATACGGTTGCTGAAACAGAAGAAGAAGTGAAAGCAAACTGGGAAAGGCTGAAGCTCAAAGAAGGGCGAAAATCAGTACTTGAAGGCGTTCCATCTTCCCTTCCTGCCATGGTGAAAGCCGCGCGCATTCAAGAAAAAGTAAAGGGAATTGGCTTCGACTGGGACAATCCCGATGATGTTTGGAATAAAGTACAAGAAGAATTGAATGAGTTTCGTGAAGAACAGCTAAAAGGCTCCGAGCACCGCGTAGAAGAATTTGGTGACCTCTTGTTCTCACTAATCAATTATGCCCGTTTTGTAGACATTAATCCAGAAAATGCCCTCGCGCTGACCAACCAAAAGTTCATCAGTAGATTTCAACTGATGGAGGAAATGACAGCCAAGGAAGGAAAAGCCCTGTCTGACATGACACTCACAGAAATGGATGTGTACTGGGAAATAGCAAAGAAAACCCTGCGAAAAATCAACTAAAACTACCCTAAGGTTTTATTGAAAAATAACACACTTTCAACTAATAAAATGTATCTTCGGGACCGTCATAAAGAACACAACACGCTATGAAGCACTTGCTAATTGTATTTTCATTCCTATTTATCAATGGTTTAGCATTTAGCCAAGATTACACGATTCGTGGTTTTATCTCGGACAAAAAGAATGGTGAACCCATTGCATACGAAAAAGTGCGCTTACTACGTAGTTCTGACAGTTCCACCGTTACTGGTGCTGTTACCGATCTGAATGGGATTTTCTCCATCCCCAAGATTGAAAAAGGTTCATACATCATTAAAATTGACAATTTCAATTACGTCGTGGTTACCCAAAACGTTGAAGTCACAGTTGAAAAAGGAATACTTGATTTGAAAATTGCCTTAGAGAAGGCCGAAAATGTCAAAGAATTTGATGAAGTCAATGCCAGCGCTGACAGCAAACGCAAGAAAAATGAGGTGCAAATCTCCAAGCTTCAGTTTGATGCCAAGGGCTTGGAACGCGTTCCTAGCGTTGGTGCAGAAAATGATGTGGTTGGAGCATTTAGTGTAACACCAGGGGTCGTAACAACAGGCGACCAAGGAGGACAGCTCTACGTGCGAGGAGGTACACCCATCCAAAATAAAGTGCTTTTGGACGGAATGACCATTTACAATCCTTTTCACTCCATAGGTTTCTTCTCCATTTTTGAAACGGAGTTGGTGAAAAATGTAGATGTTTACACGGGGGGCTTTGATGCGAAGTACGGTGGTAGAATTTCGTCTGTTATGGACATTACCTACCGCGATGGAAACAGAAAAGAATTTGGTGGAAAAGTCTCTGCTTCGCCGTTCTTGGGCAAAGTTGTTTTTGAAGGTCCACTCGGAAAACGGAAAGACGGAAATCCAAGCAATGCATCATTTATCTTCTCGGGAAAACATTCTTTGTTGGATTACACCGCCAAAACCTTGTACCCAGGAGTGAATCAAGGTCGTGGATTGCCTTTTAACTTTACAGACATTTACAGTAAAGTTACTTTTCAAGGAGATGGTGGATCGAAATTTAGTGCCTTTGGGTTTCACAATCAAGACAGTGTAAACTACGGCATTGCAGATTTGAGTTGGAAAGCATCAGGAGGAGGAATCAATTTCTTGATGGTTCCAAGCAGTTCACCTGTATTCATTAAAGGACATGTGAATGGAAGCAACTACGAAACGACCTTTAACGAAAGCAATACTCAACCGAGAACGAGTAGAATCGGTGGATTCGATATTGGATTTGACTTTACCTATTTCTTGCGAAAAGAAAGTGAATTGAATTATGGATTGAATTTGAGCGGTTTCAATACCTCTTTCACGACATACAACGAAGCAAAACGCGAAATAAAAGCCGACAACTTCACCACTGAAATCGGGATGTACACCAACATGCGCTTGGTTCGCGGCCGCTGGGTTATTCAGCCAAGTGTTCGCATTCAAGTGTATGCCTCTTTGGGCACAATTTCACCAGAACCACGCCTCGGATTGAAATTCAACGCAACTGAAAAATTGCGCTTTAAATTTTCAGGAGGTCGCTTCTCTCAAAACTTTACCTCTGCTTCATCCGATAAAGATGTGGTGAACCTATTCAATGGTTTACTTTCCGCACCTCAAAATGTGCAAACGCAATTCGTCAATGAATTCCAACAAGTAAAAGATATAAAAAACGGAATTCAATACTCATGGCACGCGATTTTAGGTTTTGAGTACGATCTCAGCAAATTTTTATCTGCCAATGTGGAAGGATATTTCAAGTATTTCTCCCAGTTGAGCAATATCAATCAAAACAAGCTGTACGAAGATATCGCACAGTTTGCGAATATTGATGATGTGTACAAGAAGGATTTCATCATCGAAGATGGGATTTCTTATGGTGTCGATGTCTTGTTGAAATACAGCCGTGAGCGCTTGTTCTTGTGGGGTGTTTATTCGTATGGACATTCAACACGCTGGGATGGTTTTGCTCAGTATTATCCTGTATTTGACCGTCGTCACAACATCAATCTTGTTGGAACCTACTTGTTTGGCAAGAAGAAAACATTGGAACTAAGTATTCGATGGAACCTTGGGTCTGGACTTCCATTCACCCCAACAGCAGGATTCTACCAAAATGACAACTTCTCTAGTGGCGTAACAACAGATTACACCACAAGTAACCCTTCGACTGTCTCTACATTGCTTGGAGGATTTAACAGTCAACGACTGCCTTACTACCACAGACTAGATATCACCGTGAAGAAAAACTTCAAATTCAAAAATGAGGATGTTCTCGAGATTATTGCGAGCATCACCAATGTTTATGATCGGAACAACATCTTCTATGTGAATCGTGTTACAGGAGAGTCCATTTATCAGTTTCCTATTCTACCAAGTATGGGAATTAGCTATAAGTTCTAATAGATTTTGTGAACGAACAGACTAATTGACCCGATTTACTTTTTCCAGGCCTCAAATGCCTTCTTCTGGGAAGCGATGGCTTGATCCATTGCAGTAACTGTGTAGTCGCAATAGAAGTTCCGCTGGACTTCAGGCAGTCTCAATGCGATATGTTTACCTATGCGGTGAACGACTAGATTTTTTTCTTCATCGGCAAAATAGCCCAACCAATTGTCCAAATCTGAAGTCACCTTGATTCCATTGACGGAAATTACTTCGTCATCGATCATAAGTCCACCTAAGTATGCCGGACTCCCAGGATAAATGGCAGTCACTTTTGATGTCTTTTTTAAAGCTTTAAAGCCAAGTTTACCCGCAGAATACGAGGCAGAAGGCACATGTTCCATGGAAAGCCCTAAATACTCAAGACAATCCACCAAGATAGATTCATAGGGACGCGTGCCATGGATGTAATCCGTAAAAAGGTCATCAAACGAAATTCCAGAAATATTCTCCAGCACCTCTTTATAATCCGATTCACTTACTCCCTTTCCTTTAAGTGCAAAATCGTAGTACAAGCGCTTCATGACTTCATCCAATCCGTAGTGATTCTTTGTTGCGCGTAGGATTCTAACATCCGTCACAAAAGCGAGCAAGCAACCTTCCGTATAAATGGATACTTTTCGACCTGGAGCTCCAGAAACATAGCCATCCAGCCATGTATCGAACGAAGACTCCGCCACCGAATAATTGAATCGGCCAAAATTATCAAAATGCTTCTGCAGCTGATTGTTAAACTCCTTAAGGTATTGCTTCAAGGAAAAAACGCCACTTTTTAAAAGAAATAAATCACCCATGTAGGTCGTGATCCCTTCACAAATGTATCCCAATTGCGAGTAATTTTCTTTCGTGAAGTCGTAGGGCTGCATGTCAATTGGGCGAATGGCTTTCACATTCCATGTGTGATACAATTCGTGTGAAGAAACCCCCAATAGCTCTTTGTACTCATCTCCAAATACAGCATAACTTGGTCCCAGGGCAATCACTGTTGACTTGCAATGTTCTACGCCATGGTATGCTTTATAAGGTAAGATTTGAAATAGAAAATGGTATTCTGCAACTGGAAACTCTCCAAACTTATCAATTTGTGCCTGAGTAAAAGCTTCAAAATCCTTTTTCAAGCGCTCCCAATCGGGTTTCGACTCCCCATTGAACCACAGATGAAACAAAGTATTTGCAACCGTATATTCATCGTGCTGCAATTGAGCCGAGCAAATGAAAGGAGAATCAGCCAACTCGTCAAAGTTATCCGCCAAAAGTGTAGTTCCATTCTTACGCATCGACGTGGCAATTTCCCAGAAAGATGGAATGTTTAATTCGAGTTGTACAGACTCCGAAAACTGTTCTTTGCTGAACACAAAACAATTGACCGGATTCACATAGAGTTGTTCTTCCGATAAAAAACTCGATCCTGCATTTAGATCAGCTGCATAATAGCGGTATTCCACGCGAATTTCTTTGCTTCCTTCAGTTGCTGCCTGCCAGCAGTCCTTTGAGATTTTATTGATCTCCAAACGTTTTTTAGAATCGACATCAAATACGCGAAGATCCTTCACATTCTTTGCGAAATTTCCCAATTCATAGCGTCCTGGCCTCCAACTTGGCAAATGAAATTCCATTGTATCCGTGGCGGAATGAAAAAACGCCGTGATTTGAATGTACTGCTGTTGTGGCTGATCTATGGAGATGGTGTATTTCATTGTGATGAAGGATTAAAAATGAAGGATTAAAAATGAAGAATGAATTGAAAATTTGACCACTTCGTGAATTTGTTCCTTTCAGGAATTTGATACCTGCGGCAATAGGAGTTAAAATTAAGGACTTTATACTTTGTTGGCTGAGGTGCGCTAGCAGTCTCGAAGCCAAGAATTAAAAATGAGAGGTGAATCTGAGTCTTAAAATCTTGATATCTTAACATCTTGAAGTCTTTCATCCATTGTCTTTTGTCTTTTGTCTTTTGTCCTTAATTCACTATTCTTTGAGTAGTAAAAAGCACCATAAACTCCTCATTCGTCGCTGGCAACTCATAGTCTAGTCGAATCCATTTTCCGCGCGTTGTGTAGGCATGGATTACTTTTGTGGGATCCAAAGTCGAATAGAATGACACGAGGTATTTACCACGGTTAACCACTTTTATTTTTAATCCTTCTTTACGCAAATCAAGGGTTTTCATCTGGTCATATCCAGGGTCAGAAAGGTTCATCTCTTTTTCAAAACAATCCGACAACGAATAGATTGAGTACGTTTTATTTGTCACCACGCCAATGGCCGTATCGCCTGTCATGGAGCGAAGATAGATAACATCGGCATTTTTAAATGCTCCAACCGTTGGTTCGCCATCCATAGCATTGTAGGCCGATGCATCGTAGGTCCAAGAACCATCGGCATTCAACTGCGAAGCACCAGGATGCCAGTTTCCTTTTTGAAGCGGGTAAGTCGCAAGGAATTGATGCAAAAAGGCATAATCAACAAGGATTTTTGGTGTTCGTTGCGCTTCCCAGCTCATGGCTCCAGCCAATCCGGAAAAGGCACTTTGCCAGATGGCTCTGCGTACCTCCGTTCCATTGGTATCGCAAATGGTTTGCATCGGATCCGTCTCTGCATACATCAATGGTTTCACATTGCGACGACATGAATCTCCTAAGCTTCTGCAAGTATACGAATCGATGTTTTTCTCTTGAACAAAGGCACAATCCTCATTGAGATAGACATTCGATACGCCATAGATACGGGGTCCACCCTTGCCATTTGATGTATTACTTCCGGTGAAGAACGTGGCAAAATTAGGAGCGCTGATGTCGTAATTGTTAAAGCTCATCAGGTCAAATGATGGATCTTCATAGGTTGAATCTTCTACTGCTTTGTCCCCTGAGTAACTTCCCGTAAGGACATGAACCTGACCATAGTATTGGGTTTTGATATAGCCCGCCATCTCAACCATCCATTCGCGATACACCGGCCAGTTTGATTCATAGAATTTGTCACTTTCATTCCCGTAGTTGATGTTTGAAATATTTGAAATCTCACTCAAGATTTCGAACACACTGATGCGTGTCGAATAGCCCCATCGTGCGAGAATGTAGCGAATGCGTTGTTTGTAATATTTTTTCGCTTCTGTATTTTTTAAAAAATCGAGAGGTTCCACCAAACCAAAGGCGGCTTTGTATCCGAAGGCATTGACTCCATCTTCTGGGGTTTTAGGGTCATCGATCCAATCCCATTGATTCACACCATAAGCGTTGAATTTGAAGGTCAAGTGAATCGCCATGTTCCATTGCAAATACAGGCCTAATTCCTCTGCATGTTCGAGAATTCGGTCCATTTCCTGTGCCTGATGCAAGCGCGAGGTATAATTCCCAACACTTTCCCATTCGATTTCATTGCTCGCTGGAAACTGAATGATTCGCGCCGTTTTCACCCCATTTCTAGACACCTTGGTCATGTATTCGAGGAACTTTTCATACACACGAGGCACACTAAAATTCGGGCGGTAATTTTCAGAGGCGGGTCCCATCAATTGCGCAAACTCAGGATCCATGTATGGATTTGTTTCTGGCCATTTTATGTTTGGACCAATCGCAGGAAAGTAGGTATCTCCCAACTCCAAAAAGCGTTGATTTTTGGCTACATGCACGTAACCTGGGTCATTCGAGGGTACCACATTAAATTCAATAGGTGCACTTTTTTCTTTAACCCCGTCTTTTGTTTCGAGGTAAAAAACGGCACGCCATGTTCCACTTTCAGGAGGAGCAAAGCGCACCAAGAACGGATGCTGTGTTGGCAGTTCAATCCACCCACCTAGTTTTTTATATTCATCATCCAAATAGAGATTATTCTTCGGCCCCTGTTTCATGGGATTTTTCATCCACGATTTAAACTCAGCGTTGTAAAAGCCGTCAATCACAATTTTCTTTCCTGAAGCTACATGCTCGAATTCACCATAAAAACGCAGATCCCACTCCAAGTAGGGATTCAGCACATCAGACTGATTTACTGTTTCTTCACGTTGAGAGGAGAACCCGACAAACTGACTGACCTTGTCCTCGATTTCTTTTGGGAAGTGAAGTGAAAACTCCGTTTTTGTGTAACAAGGTATTGCAGAGAAATCAAGAGGCTCTAAAACATTCACCTTCACATTGTCGAGGTCAACTCCTGAAACACCGGTATTCGGGCGAATTTGTGCGCTTGACATAAACGCATTGATGAGCAAGATGATCCAAAGGCTTTTATTCATGGTTCTTTGAATTGGGTCAATTATAAATGGTTCGTCAATCGTTCATTTGGAATGCAGAACACATTGTCATGTGCTGGCAAAGCGTTGTCACCAAAAATTTCCACAAGTGGTGACTTACGTTCCTTCGTCCCCTTCAATCGGTAAAAACGGTATTCTCCCAAGGCACGAATTTGATTCAATGCATCGATTGATGATGAAGATACGGCTGAGGATACTTCAATGACCACAATTGGTCGACAACGCGAGAATGTTTTTTTTGCACCTGCCAATACGTAGGGTTCATAGCCCTCAACATCAATTTTCACCATTGAAACAAGGGCATCAGCATGGTAAATATCATCAAGTGCTTCAACTGAAATCTGAGTTCCTAGACTGCCATCATCAACTACCAGAGATGCTCCTCCCCGATTGATGTGAATGTTCTCATAAATGGTTGCTGTGCCTTTTTCTGCGCCAAGAGCAAAACCATGAATAGTTATATTTTTGCAATCATTGATCCTGCAGTTCTCATGCAAGAGGATTTCTGTTTTCGGCAGTGCTTCAAAGGCATGGACATGACCATTGTCTCCAACACATTTCGCTGCGAAAATTGACATCAAGCCAATGTTCGCGCCGATATCCACGAATACATCCCCAGGTCGAAGAAAGTCCTGCATAAAACCAAGAACACCTTTTTCATAGGTGCCTGTTTCATGTAGACTTCGCTCAACGCCATTGTCTATGGTTGGGTCGATGCGCAATGAAATGCCATGAATAGTTTCCAAAATATAGGGCCCTTTGGCTTTTGGAATCAATAATTTTGGCAGCAAGGCCGATAATTTGCGAATACCTCGAACATTGATATTCCGCACAGCGCTAATGAGTCTGTGTCGAAACAAATAGTTCTTGACAGGCAGCGCATCCATCAGTAAAGTTCCTCTTGGAGTTGTGCGATTCTAGAATCGACAAGATAATCGTCGTAAGGCATCATTTTATCAATGATTCCATTTGGTGTAATTTCAATGATTCGATTGGCCACAGTATTCACCAACTCGTGGTCATGTGAAGTAAACAAGATAGATCCTTGGTATTCCTTCATCCCATTATTTAGTGCCGTAATCGACTCGAGATCCAGGTGATTTGTTGGTTCGTCCATCAAAAGGAGATTTCCCTTAGCCAACATCATTTTAGACAGCATGCAGCGCACTTTTTCACCTCCAGAAAGAACATTAGCCGTTTTCATAGCCTCTTCTCCTGTAAAAAGCATTCGCCCAAGGAATGTACGCAAATACACCTCTTCGCGCTCCTCATCCGTTTGTGCATATTGGCGCAGCCAGTCAATCAGTGGCAGCTTATCTGCGAAATATTCGTGGTTATCGTTCGGTAAATAGGCCGTTGTTATTGTTGTCCCGGAGGTAAATCCACCAGCATCTGCTTTCATTCTTCCGTTCAAAATTTCGAACATTGCTGTTAATGCAACGGAGTTTCTTGAAATGAATGCGATTTTATCTCCTTTATTCACTGTAATTGTAAGTCCCTTGAACAAAAATTTACCATCGAATGATTTTGCTAATGCATCGATCGAGAGAATTTGATTTCCAGCATCGCGCTCTTGGTGAAATGTAATCCCTGGGTACTTTCGGCTAGAAGGTTGAATTTCTTCCAAGTCGAGGTTGTCCAACATTTTGCGACGGCTTGTCGCCTGCTTAGACTTTGCCGCATTTGCCGAGAATCGAGAAATGAACTCCATGAGTTCCCTCTTTTTTTCTTCCGCTTTTTTGTTTTTATCCGAACGTTGACGTGTCGCCAATTGAGACGATTGGTACCAGAATGAATAATTTCCTGTGAACAAGTTGATTTTACAGTAATCGATGTCACAAATGTGTGTGCAGACCGTGTCCAAGAAGTGTCGGTCGTGGGAGACAACGATGACTGTATTTCTAAAGTCCAATAAGAAATCTTCCAACCAACTGATGGTTGCTAAATCAAGGTCATTGGTTGGCTCATCGAGTACAAGAACATCTGGGTTTCCAAACAATGCCTGGGCGAGCAATACTCGCACTTTCAAGTCATTTGACAGGTCCTCCATTTTGAGGTAGTGCTTGGACTCTTCAATTCCTAGGTTACTCAATAAAGTCGCCGCGTCGGTCTCTGCATTCCATCCCTCCAAATCCGCAAATTCACCCTCAAGTTCAGCTGTGCGCATGCCATCCTCATCAGAGAAATCAGGTTTTGCATAAAGCGCATCTTTTTCAATCATGATTTCAAACAAACGCTTGTGACCCATGATCACCGTTTGAAGCACTTCGATGTCATCAAATTCAAAGTGGTTCTGGTTCAAAACGGCGAGACGTTTTCCAGGCTCGAGGATGACACGACCTGTTGTTGCATCTTGCTCACCCGTTAAAATCTTAAGAAAGGTTGATTTTCCTGCTCCATTGGCTCCGATAACGCCGTAGCAGTTGCCATTGACGAATTTGACATTCACTTCATCGAAAAGAATTCGTTTACCAAATTGAAGAGAAAGATTGTTGACTGAAATCATGATTGACTATTGATTTAAATGGACTGTTTTTATTTTACAAATTGACTATTGGCCTATTGAAGCCATTTCAAATTTCGGGAATACATAAAAATGAACACCCCTGAAATTAAGAGGTTAAGAATAATAATGATGCTTGGGATATCGGATGGGGGAACAAATAAATACACTTGCAACACCGAAATCAAAGAATAAGCGATGTACACATGAAATCCAATTTTCCTGCCCAACCACATCAAAATTGCAGCCGAAATCCCGATCATCAAGACCGCCACGGCAACAGATGTCGAGGCATAAAAATGTGCGTTCAAGCCCTCCATCATCCGTTCTAATTTTTCGAGCATCACAGCCAAACTTTCCATATTCACTTCACGCATTTGATCGATGGATTTTGCCATTTCCACTTTTTGTTCATCCATCTGCTCCGCACTCATCGGTCCACCTAAGAGTTTTGGGAAGCCAGAGAGAATGTCCATTCCAGTAGAAATGAAAGTTAAAATACAAAGTACCGTTAGAAACTTCGGTCTTTTCGGCTGAAATGATGTCCCTTCATCAATGAAGTCCTTTGTGAATTCGTGTTCTTCCATGAACTTAATTTAAATGTTGAATAAATTGAACACTCTGCTGCATCAATGGACGCATGTATTCATCTTTTGAAATATAAGGTACGACTGCTCTAAAATCAGCAAATAAATGTTCAATTGGAGCGGATGATTTTAAGGGTCGTCTAAATTCGAATGCTTGAGCAGCGGCGAGTAATTCGATGCCTTGCAGTGACAGGCAATTCTCGATCACCTTAAACAGCTTCGTTGCTGCATTTGCCCCCATGCTGACATGATCTTCTTGACCATTTGACGAATCGATTGAATCAATAGATGCTGGCGTGCAGTATTGCTTGTTTTGACTTACGATGGAAGCTGCAGTATATTGCACAATCATGAAACCTGAATTCAATCCCGCATTTTCTGCTAAGAATGGAGGTAGATTGCGCGTACCTGAAATCAATTTATAGACACGACGCTCCGAAATCGATCCCAACTCTGCCATCGCAATGGCTAAAAAGTCCATGGTAATCGCTAGAGGTTGTCCATGAAAGTTTCCAGCTGAAACAATTTCCTCCTCCTCGGGAAAAATCGTTGGATTATCGGTTACAGCATTCACTTCGCGCTCAACGATACTTGAGCAATAGTCGATGGCATCTTTGGATGCGCCATGAACTTGAGGTATGCATCGAAACGAATACGGATCTTGAACATGCGCTTTTGTCTGACAAATGATTTCACTTCCTTCAAAAACAGCACGAAAGGCCTCCGCAGTC
>JBILBT010000342.1:0-3074 GCA_044353545.1 Crocinitomicaceae bacterium
AAGAGATGAAGTCCGTTCAGGCGCTCATCACCGTAAAGGAGAGTTTAGTCGAATTGGTTAAAAAGCAAGGTCAAAATGAAGCAGATTTTGAGGCATTGGTCCTACAAGAAGAGTCACTCAAAGCGGAACGGATACAACTGGCTAAGCATGATGAGGTGGCTGTTTTTCGCAGTGAGGTGAATGCTATAGATCAAGAGGAGAAAGCAATTCAAAAGCTTAAAAGTGATCTCATCATTTGGAAGTCGGATATAGAAACGGTGGAAAAATCCAATGCACAACTAATCGTTGACGCTACTAACTTGCTCGGAGAAGCAGTTGCTGACCACCTATTGATTGATGAGGTAATCGCGTTTAGAAAATTGATTCAAGCATCTCAGAAAAATATCGCCGATGAGCAGCTGAAAATGGATCAACTTGTCATTGAGATCAATCGAACACTTGATGATTTAAGCAGGGAAGGATTAGAGATTCAATTCTCAGAACTCGATGAAGGCCGTATGGTTGCCGAACGTGACAAGGTTAAATCCGCCATTAAGGCATTGAAGGTAAAAGATTTGGATGAATTGAGGGCGAAAAGAGACGCGTTGAGAAACTCCTATCTGCCAGCCAGTGAATTGCGCTCTCGTCGAAAAGAGTACAACAGAGACCAGTCCGATTTTATGGAAAAATCAGAAGGACTCAATCAAAAAGTGATAAACCTGGCTTCTGCTCACGAAAATTTAGTTGAATTGACACAATCACTGGAAAAAGTGACAGCCGACAAGGAAAAAGCTCAAAAGGATTTCGAGAAAATTAAAGCTGAACAGGGATTAGATGCCTTGCGCAGTGAACTGATATCAGGCGAACATTGTCCTTTGTGTGGTTCGGTTGAACATCCTTACCATGACTCCTACGAGGAAAAGTTGCTGAGTACCTATGAAGAACTCTTGTCGAGTGTCAATATACTTTATACAAGAGTCAATAGTGATTTTATTCTCACGCAAGGGACAATCAATAAACTTACTCCTGAGATTGAGGAAGAAAAGAAATTTTTAGCCATCACCGAGGAGAAAATCAATACCAAAACAAAAGAACTTGATGCTGAATGCGTTCCTTTTGGTTGGGATTTGAATGCTCCATTAAAACTTTGGGACGAAGCGTTGATCGAAATGAACGAGCTCGCACTTGCATTAGAGCAAGGGGAAAAGGAATTCAATAAAAGGTATCTGCTTGAAAGCCTTCATGTCGAGTTTGAAAAAATTGCCCCAATAAAAAATACACTAAATACACTTCAAAAAGACCTAAGTGAAAAATATACAGGAAAGGATATCGAGAAAGATACACAAGGACTACTCGATGAGCGCAATGAAAATAAAGTGAAGTTGGAGGAACGTTCTGCACGGGTGCAAGGAGCCGAGGCTGAAGTCGAAGTAAAATCAAAACACCTTGGCGATTCGTTGAAATCCCTCTTGTCCAAATTGAACAAACAGGGGATTGCGGATCTGGCCACATATTTTTTGTTTGTTCTAGATGAAATAGTGGCACAGCAAATACGTGCTCGATTGAATGAAGTAGATACCAAACGAACTGCTCTGGAAACAACAAAAAAATCGTTAAGTCATGATATTAAAAATCAGCAAGAAAAGGATGATTTAACGAAGAACATCGACACTTTGAAAATCGATTATGAGACCTTTACGGATTCGATGAATGCCTTATCGGAGGAACTTGGAACCTTGAAGGAAAAGCTAAAACGAAATGACGAGGACATTGAGAAACTGCAAGATTCACAGACTTTATTGGATCAACTGAAAAAGGATTTGGTCTTATGGGGAAAAATGAATGAGTTGATTGGTGAAAAAACAGGGAATCGTTTTGCCAACTTCGTGCAAGACCTCACGTTTGAGCAGTTGATTGAATTTGGAAACAATCGATTGAATTCGTTTTCAGACAGATACCTTCTTGCCATGCCGGGTGCTGCTGACTCGGGTGATTTACAGGTGATGGATACCTACATGGGAAATACCACGCGTTCCATTTTCTCCCTTTCCGGTGGTGAAACCTTTAAATTGAGTCTGGCTTTGGCCTTGGGACTGTCCGATTTAGCCGCAAGGAAGGTTGAGATTGAATCTTTGTTCATTGATGAGGGCTTTGGAAGCTTGGATCCAGATTCCTTAGAAGAAGCAGTTTCCTTGTTGGAAGACATTCAAAACAAAGGAAATAAATCCATCGGAATCATCTCCCATGTCAGTGAATTGAAAGACCGCATTGGTACAAAAGTGAAGCTGGTGCCTCAGGGTTCGGGGTATAGCAAGATTGAGGTGGAGTAGTTTTTTTTTAACTACGAATTACGAATTGGCTGAGGTGCGATAGCAGTCTCGAAGCCACGAGTGGTTATAAAAGTTATGAGTTACGGAGTTACGAGTTACGAATTAGGTGGCTCCGGCCCGGAGTATACTTAAGAAAAATGGAGTTACGAAATCGTCATTTGTATCTAGTCACTAGTAATTCGTCATTTATAATTCGTCATTAGTAATTCGTCATTAGTAATTCGTCATTCGTCATTAGTAATTCGTCATTGGTAATTCGTCATTGGTAATTCGTCATTAGTAATCCTCCATTTTTCATCCTTCATTTTTCATCCTTCATTTTTAAGTCTTCATTAAATGTAATATTTGAGCAAAGTTTCAGTTAACAAGACAGTCATCAAGATTTTCGCTGCGGCGAATGCCAACCGACCTGACGAGGCACGGTGGAAAAACGATGTGAGGCTCGCCTAAATCAATACGGATTCACCTCGCTTGATGCTGTTTATTTTTCATTAAAGCAGATTCATCATGAATGTTCGTTTAAAACCACTTTTAAAGTTCCTTTTTCAACACATCAAAAGATGCAATTTTGTTGCGCGAAGAACCGAATCATCAAAGAGAATTCCCATAGAAAAGGAACCTAACTATGATCCACCGCTTTACGTCTACAATACACATGGCGTTATCGAATTTTTAAGCGATCAATGTGACAATAAGACCTGCACATGCAAGGACCGTTGTCAGGTGGACGACCTGATTTTTTATGAAAGCGCGTTGCTGGAGGAC
>JBILBT010000343.1:0-3072 GCA_044353545.1 Crocinitomicaceae bacterium
CAACAACATCTGAGATTTCAAGTTGCTTAAAAGCAAGAGAAATGCTGGCTTCATCAAGATCAGGACAATCGGTGCCGATAATTACAATGGATGTGTACCCGTGTGAAAATTCAGCCGTAATTGCACCTTGCATGCGCGCACCCAACTCTTTTCCTGACTGCACTTCTTGGCGAAATCCATTTTTCGAAAAGAGGTCATTCTCATCAATGGTATCAGAGTAGTAGACAACCGTATCACATTTACAATGGATAGTCTGATCAATGGTTTGCTGCATCAATGCCTTGTGAACGTTCAAAGCTTCAGCATCGCCGATAGTGGCAGCGAGTCGCGTTTTAACTTTACCCAAGGTGGCATTTCTTGTGAAGACGAGAAGCAAAGAAGTATAGTTTGACTCCACTATGGAATGCAAATCAAGGTGTCATACCAGGGCGAATATCCCGCCCAGATGCCAAGTGCCCCTCCAACAATATTCGTCGGCAGGTTGATCGGCGTTGCAAAAGGATTTCCTGCTGAATACATTTGGGTGTATTTTTTCTCCATGTACTCAAACACATCCCTTGGAAGTTTGGAAACTTTTATAACAACCGTGTCCCCTAATTTAAAATAGCAACGGTATTCTTCAGGTTGGTATGTCCCGTTGCAGTTGGATGAGTTTTCGTATGCGAAATCAAAGGTCTTTCCATTGAAAAACTGATCATCGGTGAAGGGCTGAAAGGGTTTATAGAAAACAGGGTCACTGATCGGTTTTGACTCCCAGCGGTAGGCGTCGTATTGATTTGTAGGGTCAGAAAGTGTTGCCCAAGAATAACCACGATCGGTAAAGTTAGCGTCTGGCTTCCAATACAAGGTGTCCATTGCCGTAGGTTGAAGAATCGAGGTGCTTGAGGTGTATGTTTTTCCTTCAAAGCTTACGTTCAGTGTATAGGTTTTTCCAACTTCTCCCCAAATGTCTGTGTCAAATGACGTGTAGGCGCAAATGTGTAAAAGGGCAAGCTCCTCCACGGGCAATCCAAATACAGCCGCTGCCATGGCCTCACTGCCGGGAGGTAAGTTGTCTGTACATATTTCTGACAATTGAACGGTTTTCGTCCCGTTGCTTACAGTGACAATTGCACCTGAAATGAAACCACTCAGATAGGCATCCAAATTGGTCGGAGCATAGATGTCACGTGAACGAGAAATAAGCACAATCGGAGGCATCCCTGTTTCAATATTTCCATCGATGACGAGTTGTTCGTCATACCCAGGAATGTCAATTTTCACCTCTTTTGTGCAGGAGGAAAAAAGTAAGGTGATGAATCCAAAAATGAGAATGAAGTGTATTCTTTTCATCGGTCTAAAATTCAAAGTTCCAGTTGAAGCTTGGGATAATCGGGAAGAGCGTAACTTGTTTTACAGAAAGTTTAAAGTTCCCACTTAAAAAGTCACCGTCATTGTCAACATAGAGGAAAAATGGATTAGCTCGATTGTATGCATTGTAAATCGATATTGCACAGTTGCTTCTGAATTTCTTTTTCACCTGAATGCTCTCGCCCGTGTCGGGATTTTGTTTTGTCTTGTAGGCCTTGTCGTAGATGGTCACCGACAAATCAAGGCGGTGATAGGGTACCATCCGAGTTGAGTTGCGCGCTCCATAGTTGAATAGCAGGTTTTGTTCCTGCACATACCAGGAAGAAGGCAATGTCAGTGTATTTCCTGTCGCATAAATAAAGCAAGCCCCGAAGGTAATGCGGTCGTTCATCTTATAGTTGGCAACAACAGAAAGGTCGTGCCTGCGGTCGTATTTTGCGGGATAGACTTTCCCATTGTTCAAGTCAGGAAATTTGCGCTCTGTTTTCGCCCATGTATATCCAATCCAGCCGGTTAATTTTCCGTAGGTGCGTTTGATGAAAAATTCAATCCCATAACTCCAGCCTTGTCCATAAACCAACAAATTGTCGGTGTTGTCGGCAACGTTGTCGCCAGGCAATGCACCTTCTTTGAATTCAATCAAATTCTGCATCCCTTTATAATAGACCTCAACACTGGTTTCATAATGGTCATTGAGGAAATTCCGGAAATATCCCGCCGATGCTTGCCATCCTTTCTGTGGCTTTGCCAAGTCTGTTGTAGGGTACCAAATGTCCGTTGGAAGGGATACAGCGCTCAAACTGGTGAGGTGCACATATTGGTAATTGTAGGAGTAACCTGCCTTGATCGAGCTTTTATCGGGCAACAACCATCGCAAGGAGAAACGGGGTTCTAATCCATGATAAAATTTGATTAGATCTCCACTTGGGTATTTGATTGCGGTATCGGGTTTACTGATATCGCCTTTAATATATCGCGTAAATGGACCTACAAACTCATAGGTGCTGTAGCGCAGTCCCGCATTGATTTTAATGTTTTCATTGACATCAAATTCATCCATGAAGTACGCCGCATTTTCATGGCTGTAGAGCCGTTGAATTTCACCGGTATCGAAAACCACATCTTCCGATTCGGCAGAAACACTCGTCGGTGTAAAGGTGTGGTAGATGTAATCCAATCCCCATTTCACGCGGTGTCGAGAATTTGGATACCATGAAAAATCAACTTTTCCACCGACATCACGCACACCAGAGCGCAACTCAAAGTTGAATTGATCTTGTGACGATTTGAATGCAAACATGTAGTCAGAGAAGGTGCCCGTCACATTCATGAACAACTTATTGGTAAAAAGGTGATTCCAACGCAATGCTGCAATTCCATTTCCCCAAGGCATTTGAACATTGAAGTTGTCGTCCTTGCTTTTGTAGGTGAACATGTCCTTCCCATAATATCCAGAAAGAAAGATACGGTCTTTGTCTCCCAATTTATAATTGAGTTTTACATTGACATCGTAAAAATAATAGCCCGAACCGTTGAATGGCGATGTATCAGGAATGAATGCTTTCATGAGCAGGTCAATGTAGGTGCGACGGCCAGAGATAATAAATGAACCGCGGTCTTTTTTCAATGGACCTTCAATCGTAAGTCGGCTGGAAATCACACCAACGCCACCCTTCACCTTGAATTTCTTCATGTTCCCCTCATTCATATTTACCTCCAAAA
>JBILBT010000344.1:0-3066 GCA_044353545.1 Crocinitomicaceae bacterium
CGCGACCTTGAAACCCAAGAAACCGTTTTCGTGCACATCAATGGTGTTTTAGAAACAATCACAGACAATGACAATGTCACTTTTGAGCGCGTTCGCAGCCCGAAAGGATGGAGTGCCGTGCATGTGAAGAAGATATAGAAAAAATAATTTCTTAGATTGTAATTTAAAAAAAGGAGTTCGGAAGTGCTCCTTTTTTTGTGGAGTATTTGAAATGTTGGTCAATGCGTTGAAGCGAGAAAGTCAATTCTAGGTAGAATAAGGATTCAATGAATGTCGAAATTAAAAATTAGTCCAAACACATTCATTGAGACATTTTTCTTTCCAGCTTATTAATCGCTTTCTCGTAAAATGATGCGTCTTTAAAATCCAAGAACAAGAAAATACTGAGGGGTACATTGATACCAATCAAGTAGTAGATAAACCATTCCTCTCTAATCCCGAAATAACAGATAAAAGAGCAGAGATAGGAAAACAGGGCGAGGTGCATTTTTGGTTTAAGATTCTTTGTAAAATGACCTTTACAAACTTCTAGTTCTTGTATTAATTCTCGCTTTTCAAAAATGCTTAATGAATCGAAATAAGTTTCTAGATCCATCCCAGAAGGAATAGCATTTAAATTGTCAGCTTTACTTTTCATGTGTCAAAAAATTTAATATGAATACAGAACCTTTTAATGAAAATTTGACCTAGATAAAAGTCTTTGAATACGCATTGATCAAACCTAATTATTTGGATCTGATAAAAAAAATGATTTTGAAAATGCGATTGGGTTCAATAAAAATTAAGGTGCTTAGTAATAATAACCATGATCACTTTAATGAGATGTCATTAAAGTATAATCAAAACTGGAAGTTATACGATGATGGAAAAACAGGTGGGTTAAATAATTGTAGAGGTAATATGGAAAATATCGATTACAGTTATTTTTTTGTAAACTCACCTAAAACAAATAGCTATTGTTACAATTTTACCAAGCACGTATTGGTTGAAGAGTTAGTTCAATCTCTTGGATTCCCAAACGATTCTTGGGCGTACGAAAACAGCATGTTTTATGATGGATTTATCCCTTATGGCTCTCCAACAACACTAAGCGAATTGGATAAGGAAGTTATTAATATTCTTTACAACGAAAATGTAAAATAGTTTTTTGCGAATTCATAAATTCACCAAAATCTTTTAGAATATCGGTAAGCTTAAATTTTAAACACCTCCGAGTACAACTGCTAATGCGCCAAATAGAAAGATCATAAACAAAAACGCAAAGACGAATCTGCCATAATTTTTATATTGATATCTTCTTAGGTCCTTTTTAAATTCAGCCGCAGCTTCGTGCATGCCGAGTGTTTCCATAAGTAAAATTCCATGTCTAGCCCTTGATATAAGTCCGTTTTTCATGCTAGAAGACTGAATCCCAATTGCCCTTACATTGAGTTGAGAAATCAAATCACTTACTTGCTCAAACAATTCTTTAGGATTATCTGAAAAATCTTGATTTAGAATTTCTGTTGATCTTTGTGATTCCAGTGCATCATTTTCGTGAAGTTCATTTAATAGATCATCCCTATTGTTGCCCGATGAATTGTCATTACTTCCAGATGAATGATCAATATTATTGGTTCCTGAAAGGTTAGAACCTGAATGATTGATGTTCACATCGTGCGAATGCGGCGTGCTCCATCCACGACCAAAAACTTTATTGCTCGCCCATTTACCTGTATTTTTGCCGGTTTCTCTCCAAAAACTTCCCCAAAATCCCATATTTTCTTAGTGTTGAATCAACTTTAGTGCAGTCAAAGATAAATTTTTTCTTTATTCGGATTCATCCACCACCCTGCAATAGAAAGTTTTATAAAATTAGATCCCAATTGAATGCAATTGAGCAGTGTAATTGTTGTTATTTAGTTCTTAATGATCAAGATAGTATTCCTAATTCAGAAATATGAAAATAGCGGAGATTCAAATTCTATGGGCTTTTGAAATACTGTCAGGTTTTTAAAGTTGAATTCAAGTAAAAAATGCAACGTTTAGATTGCGTGGGAAAATAAAACTCAAAGATTTTTTAATCTTAAAATCAATCTTTTACGCAACGAATATAGAATCCCCAATCGTATCCATGAATTTCTGATTCTAAAGTTTTCGAATTGTAATAGACAATGAAAGCGTTGTTTGAGTTGGGGTAATATTCTGTAGAACTCCACCAAAATGCTTCTTTTCCTAATCCATTAAAACTTCCACCGTCATATCTGAAACCACCTGTTGTTAAATTAAAATCAAAATTGTTTAAAACGGTTTTAGATTCCACTGTGTCGGTAGTAGCAGCTAACAAATGGTTCCATTCCTCATTGCTGGGAATGTGATATCCTGCTGGCGCTAAACCTCTTGGGTCCATAAGGGCATAACCATTATATATTTTGCCGTATTTCTTTCCGTTGGCCCTTTTGTTCTCATAATAGCACCATGCGGGTTGATTAAGCGCATTCGCTTTTTCCCATTCCATGTTTGTTTTTGCTTGCGGTATGGTATCACCGTTCCTAAACACACTAACATCTAAGTTTTTTGTGCACCAGACTTGTGAATCTATTAAAATAGTTTGGGTAGTTCCATTGAAGGTTAAACAGGATAAAATCAGGAGGTGTAAAATTGATTTCAATGTGTTGTTTTTTGAATTTTTCATTGGTAAGATGACAAAGTTGGATTGCGTATTGCTCAAAATTGAGTAAGCTGAGAGTTTTCTAAACAAAAAAAATCCCGCTTTCGCAGAATTTTTCGTTGTGGAGAAGATGGGACTCGAACCCACGACCCCTTGGCTGCCAGCCAAGTGCTCTAGCCAACTGAGCTACATCCCCGGATGGGTCAAAGATAGTTTTTTTCAGTGAGCTGCTTGACTATTTCGAGGCATTTCATCTGAGAATAGGGAATCATTGGCCAAAATAGCTGAAATCGATTATTTTTCCATTTTCAATTTTATAGAGATTGCCATTGAACGTGAACTCCTGACCTTCCTTCATGGCAGCAATATTGTCCAGGTCTTCCTCCATGGTGTGAATAGAACCACCCGTAGCTTTC
>JBILBT010000345.1:0-3035 GCA_044353545.1 Crocinitomicaceae bacterium
CTTCGTTTGGCTGACGCTTGGCTACTCCCATGTACAAAAACAATTCGTCTTGTTTGATGGCCAACTCTTGGATGTATCCTTTTTTCGAGTCAAAGTTGTAGCGAACGGTTGCGGCTTTAACCTCCTGCGCACCATCGGTAAATACGGGAAATTCAATGCGGTTGCTATCGGTGTCGTAGGCATAACGTGCTTCCATTTCGTTCTTTCCAAGATCAATGAGGATGTACCCCGCTTTCATGGAAACGTCTTCCGTTTTTACACTTGCTTCGCCGTAAAGGTGTACTTGTTTCTTTTTTACATCGTTGTAGATGGAGTCGCGTGCGCTGTAGGTCACAATCTGATCGAAGCTTTCATCGTTCAAAACCAAGGTGTCACGCAACTGTCCAAACGCAGCAGAATGCGTGCACATTATTAACAATGCACCGAAGATAAGTATCGCTATGGATCTATTTTTGGTCAAACCGACTGGGTAAATTTGTAACGTATGACAGATAAACCGGTCACAAAACTAAACAATAAGCGTCTCACGATGGATAAAATATCGACATATAACAGAAAGGTCGCTACTTTATTGCTTTTCAGTGCCCTGTGTATGACCAGTGTTTTCGCACAAAACACCACCAAAGAGCGACCAACAATTAAAACCATTGTCATCGATGCAGGCCATGGCGGGAAAGATCCAGGTTGCCATGGGGCCGCTGCCAATGAGAAAAGTGTCTGTCTGACCATTGCGCTCAAATTGGGCGATTTGATCAAAAAGAAATTCCCTGAAATCAAGGTAGTTTATACCCGCGACAAAGATGTCTTTGTGGAATTGGACGAACGGGCAAACATTGCGAACAAAGCGAAAGCGGATTTATTCATTTGCATTCATGCCAATGCGGCTTCACCATCGGCATACGGCGCAGAAACCTATGTGCTTGGACTTCACCGCACAGAATCGCAGCAACATGTGGCTGAACGTGAGAATGCCACCATCTTTCTAGAGGATGACAAAGGGGAGAAGTACAAAGAATTTGACATGTCTCCAGATGCATTGATTGCGCGTCAAATTCAGTTGGCGGTGTTTCTAGATCAATCGATTTTATTTGCGGAAAAGCTCCAAAAAGAATTTAAAAGCATTGGCCGTTACGATCGTGGGGTGCGCCAAGCTGGATTTTTAGTACTTTACAAGACAACAATGCCCAGTGTATTGATCGAAACAGGTTTCTTGACCAATCCAAACGAGGAAAAATTTCTGGCAGATGCGGACGGCCAAACGAAAATGGCGAATTCGATGTTTGCGGCATTTGAGAAATACAAGAACGAGTTGGAAGGGGTAGATGGTCAAACCACGAATACTACACAAGGAACAACGGATAACCAAGTGAAGCCAGAGGTAAATGAGCAAATAAATCCTGTTGACAAGATTATTTTTCGTGTGCAGATTGAAACGTCATCCACGAAAATAGCACCTACATCGTCGCGCTTTAAAGGATTCCAAGTGTTTGAATATCTGCAAGATAATTTATTCAAATACACCGTTGGAACTTTTGTAGGAGACTACAAATCAGCCAATGACTACAAGAACAAAATGAGAGAGGAAGGATTTGTGAATGCTTTCGTGGTAGCCTTTCTCAACGGAGAGCGAATTAATTTAGAAAAAGCTGTTAAATTAGCACAAAAATAAGATTTTGAAAATCTCGAAAGAAATCAAAGCCGGCGTCATCTCTATTCTCGCAATTGCATTGCTCGTGATGGGGATCAATTTTCTCAAAGGAAATAGTTTTTTCGGAGGGGATGAAGTGTATTACGCATACTTTCCAAATTCAGGTCAATTGGCGGTTGCCAGTGACGTAACGCTCAACGGGGTAATCGTTGGGAAAGTGCTGAATGTGGAATACGTGGGAAGCAATAGCCTTGAAAAAAGAGTGAAGGTTTCCTTCAACATTCAAAACAGCAAGGTGAAAATCCCGAAAGGATCTGTGATTGAAATTGGCTCCTTGGACTTGTTCAGCAAAGGAATGTTGTTGAACTTAAATGCCGACCTATCTAAAGGATTTCATAAGCCAGGAGATGTGATTCAAGGGAAATTGGCCGTTGACATGATGGCACAAGTGAAATCTTATGCAGACCCTATTTCTCAGAAGGTACAAGGAATGATGAGTTCCATCGATAAGATGATTGGCTCAATTTCAGCATTTTGGGATACCACAGCCACGTCGCAATTGGAAGGAAGCTTCAAGGAAATTAAAATTGCCATCAAGCGTTTTGGAACGGTTGCCGAAGACGTGAGCATGCTAGTCACTGATGAGAAGGTGAAATTGGGTCGCATCATGACCAATGTGGAAAGCATCACCTTGAACCTAAAGAAGAGCAATGACCAAATTGCTGGAATCATTGGCAATGCAAAACGCATCACGGATGATCTGGTCACCGCAGATTTCAAGAAAGTTGTAGGAGATGCGCAACAAACCATCAAGACATTGAATGCTGTGTTGGAAACCGCTCAGAAAGGCGAGGGGACACTCGGGAAATTGCTAGGGGATGACAAGTTATTCAACGAATTGGTTGAAACAAACAATGAATTGCAAAATCTAGTAAATGACCTTCAATTGCATCCAGAGCGCTACATTCATTTCTCTGTCCTTGGTGCGAAAACGAAAGGAGTTCCTCTCACCGCCATTGAAGAAAAGAAACTTCGTCAACTCATCGATTCAATACCCGATTAATTCATGCTGTCCATCATTCTCTTTGCCGTACTCGCTTGTGCAGGAATCGGCTTTTTTGTGTACAACATTCGAAAAGTACGCTACAACATTCTTTTAGGCCGTGAAACAGATCGCACGGACAATGCCTCAGAACGTTGGAAAACGATGATTCTGGTTGCTCTTGGTCAGAAGAAAATGTTCACTCGTCCGATTCCAGCCTTATTGCACTTGACCATATATGCTGCGTTTGTCATTACGCAAATTGAATTGATTGAGATCTTTGCGGACGGACTTACTGGCGGACACCGCACCTTTAACGAAGCTTTGGGCGGATTTTACACCTTC
>JBILBT010000346.1:0-3029 GCA_044353545.1 Crocinitomicaceae bacterium
AATCGACAGTCCTTTCCACTTGGCAAACCCACCTATTTTTACTTGAGTCATTTGAATACTTTCCGTCAACTGCACCCATTGTTGATTTTGAAAGAAGTAAGTATTTTTAAGTCGAAGTGCATTCGCCGAAATGTACATATTCCACAAAGTACTTGGTGACCATGAGATCTTCGTTTGCCCAAATAATTTTTCCTGCTTCGACCAAGGATTTGTCCAGTTGTAATTGTTTCCGTAGGCTTGACGGATAAAATAATCCGGCAATGCATTTTCATAAGTAACATTGGCCTTGAATTCCCATGATTTTACAGGAATAGATAGTGATGCCGTTTCGCGAAATTCATTGGCGGCGCCAAGAAGATTAAACGCAGTCGAAGAATTGAATTGCATCTTTCGCACGTTCAGCTGGTAGTGTCCTTTCAGATTGAGTTCAGAGGTATCCTTTCTGATCCCAAGATTTTGCATACTCCAAAAGACATGTTCAGCACTTACATGCAGCTGATGCGATTTATTTGTAAAGAAAAACCCTGCTGAATTTGAAAGAGCTGACCATTGAAATTGATCACGAGTTGATTGCGAATCAATGTACACGCTGTCATAAATTCCTGAAAGTGTATCCGATTCATAAAATCGTCTATTTCGCACATGAAGACTATGCGACGAATACACGCCATAACGGGCGATTGAATCACCTGAAATATTCACGTAATTATCAAAAGAAACGTGTAAGATAGATTGTCGAAAAGCGGCATTTTCCTTAATGACGGGCAATAGTTGAGGAGAAAAAAGTCCTACAAGAGAATCTGTGCGCACGCCACCAGAGCGAAGAGACGAATCGCGTAGCCATGCACTTTTGAGGTGAAACGAATACACTTTGGCGAGACGACGAAATTGAACTTGCAGATCATCTCGACTGAAGGCGTTGTTTCGGAGATAGGCATTGGACTTGAGTTTTGTGTAATCAAGATTTAGAAGGTATTTTTTTTCGAATGCCTGTTGATACTCAATCCCAGCATATTGAGTACCGCGATTTCCGAAGCTATAAATTAGTCCGATGTGTGGAACACCAGCCATTCGCATGTCTTTCCATGCAATGCTTGACGATGAGATGATTCCATTCGCATGGTTTGCGTAGAATGGAAGTTGATAGATGCCATCAGTGAGTCCCATTCCGCCTGGTAGCGTATAGAGGATGTTTCCGATACACCTGTCTACGGTATCAGAAGATCCGTGCGTTTGGTATCCGGGGCGAATGGTATCTGGGGAAAACAGCTTTAGGGCTTGTGCGCTCAGGGCATGAACATTCACTAGAATGACAATCAAAAGGAGTGTTATGCGCCTGTTGTGTTTCATTTGAGTAGTGAATATACAAAAAAAGGGGCGAATAGCCCCTGAGTATTTCAATCCGAAGATTTATTACAATTTGTTGATCATCAACTGAAGACCTGATTTCAGGTTTGCAGCCTTATTTTTGTGAATCACGTTGCGTTTTGCAAGTTTATCCAACATTGTCACAACACTTGGAAAAAGCTGTTCAGCTTCGTTCTTGTCGGACAAAGTGCGCATTCTTCGAACAGCGTTACGCGTTGTTTTGTGTTGGTACTTGTTACGTAATCTTTTCGACTCATTCGAACGGATTCTCTTTTGTGCTGACTTATGGTTCGCCATTTCTCTCTTATTAACTCTTTATTTAAAAACTGCAGCCCATAGGAGAATCGAACTCCTGTTACCAGGATGAAAACCTGGCGTCCTAACCACTAGACGAATGGGCCAAATATACTTATTTGGCAGCCCATAGGAGAATCGAACTCCTGTTACCAGGATGAAAACCTGGCGTCCTAACCACTAGACGAATGGGCCGTATGTCAAAAATACCCCTGATTTTGGGAGTGCAAATATATACTGAATTTCCAAAACGACAAAGTGGAAATTAGTTTTTTTCAAAAATCAGATATCTTCAGCCTTCATTTTAAAGCCTAGGCGCTTACCTGTTTGCAATTGAAGGTTATTGCTGATGAGCATTATTTCACCGACCGACATTTCGGCAACGATTTCATACGGAGGAATAAACAAGTCAAATTCAAGGGCGAAAGCGAAAGACAATTGAATGATCAGCTTCATCACCTCCTCACTAAGTACAGTGTGTTCAAGATCTCTAAAGAGATATCCGAGATGCCCTTTTCCTTCAAGCATCAGGTGACGTTCATGATTAATGAATAGACGACCAATCAAGTATCCGGAATCTTGTATACGGTTTTGGATGAACGATTCAGCCAAGAAGTTATAGATGTAAATTACCCCAAAATACCCATTGTCCGGATTGCTTTGCAAGTAGCGCAAACCCCAAAGAGGATTGTCATCTGGCAATTTAAAAATATTGTTGTGAAGGTGAAAAACTAGGACATCACTTCCAACAAAAACGTGCATCTCATAGTTGCCAATTTCCTTGTAGCTAAGTCGAAGGCGTGGATCTGTCACATGAGATTTCAGTTCATCAATCTCATTTTTGACAACCATCTTCAATTCCTTGAATACAAGCTCTAAATCATCCGCAACATTTTGTTTTAGTGTGGATTTATGCAACAACAAGTCGAGAATTGTTTGTCTATTTTTCTCAATTTTCTTTTTCATGTTTAGTATGCTTTTGCAAATACAACTCGGCGCTGAGACGGTCTCCCCGTCACCATGCACACTCCATTTTCATCTGGTTCATCAAGCAGGAGACAACGAATTGTTGCTTGAGTTTCTTCTTTAACCTTTGCCTCCGTTTCGGCTGTTCCGTCCCAATGTGCAAGGAAGAAACCTCCTTTATCTATTTCTTGTTTGAACTGCTCGTAAGAGTCAATTTTTCGGGTGTTTGTTGAGCGCAAGAGCTTGGCTTTATTCAATAAATTTTCTTGAATATCCGTTAACAACTGCTGAATCAAATCTTCTACACCATCGTAGCTTACAACTTGTTTTGTTTTTTCATCGCGACGTGCGACTTCCACCAATCCATTTTCAAGGTCACGTGGCCCCATCGCCAAGCGCAC
>JBILBT010000104.1:0-9682 GCA_044353545.1 Crocinitomicaceae bacterium
GTGAACTGATGGAAAAGAATGTGCTGATGTATGAGCCTGATTTGGCACTTTTTGTCTCCGACCAAGATCCCTTGGTTTTTTACCGTTCAATTGGTGTTTCGGCGATGAACTTGTTGAAAGAGGAGGGCATGGTTTTTTTCGAAATTCATGAGGAACTGGGCGAAAAGACAATTGAACTCATGCACGAAATAGGTTTTGTTAACATTGAATTGAGGAAAGATTTACAAGGGAAAAACCGCATGCTGAAGCTGCAAAAGCCTTAAATTTATTCCATGAATAAAGAGGAAGCAAAAGCTGCGATTTTAAGCCTTTCAAAAGAAATCGATCAACACAATTACCTTTATTACGTTGAAAGTAATCCGCAAATTTCGGATTTTGATTTCGACATGCTTTTAACTCGTCTCCAGCAACTTGAGTTGGAGCATCCCGAATTTGCGTATGACTATAGTCCAACAAAGCGCGTAGGGGGTGATATTACCAAGAAATTTGAATCTGTAGTTCACCGTTTTCCTATGCTTTCACTCGCAAATACATATTCCGAGGAAGAAATAATCGATTGGGAAACTCGCTTGAAAAAAGTGACGGATGAGGAAATCAACTATGTCTGTGAACTAAAATACGATGGCGTTGCCATTGGTATACGTTACGAAAAAGGAGTTATGACTCGGGCTGTCACGCGTGGTGATGGCACGCAAGGCGAGGACATCACGGCGAATGTGCGCACGATTCGATCAATTCCATTGAAATTAAAAGGCAATTTCCCCGATGATTTTGAAATCCGCGGTGAGATTTTTATGCCTTTGGCGTCATTTAATGCACTGAATGCGGAACGGGAAGAAATTGGTGAACAATTGTTCGCAAATCCACGAAATACCGCTTCTGGAACACTGAAGATGCAAGATTCAAAAGTAGTGGCAGAACGAAACCTCGATTCCTACTTGTATGGCGTTTACGGGGACGATCTGTCCTTTGATGGACACCTTTCTGCCGTCGAAAATGCGGGTACTTGGGGATTTAAAGTCCCAACGAAAGAGAAAAAGTTTATTGAACGAACCACAAGCATCGATGGCATCATGGCATTTATCCATTACTGGGACAAAGCACGTCATGATTTACCTTTTGAGATTGACGGCGTTGTCATTAAGGTGGACAATTATGCGCAGCAACGAAAACTAGGATTTACAGCAAAATCTCCGCGTTGGGCCATTGCATTCAAATTCAAAACTGAACGCGTAGAAACCTTGTTGGAATCGGTCACCTTCCAAGTAGGAAGAACAGGGGCAATTACACCTGTAGCGAACTTAACTCCGGTGCAATTGGGTGGAACAACAGTGAAAAGGGCTTCATTGCACAACGCAGATCAAATAGAGAAAATCGACTTGCATCTACCCGACTATGTGTTTGTTGAAAAAGGAGGGGAGATTATCCCAAAAATTGTCGGTGTAAATCTTGAAAAACGAAGCGAGGCAGCTCAAGCTGTTGGTTTTTTAGACCAATGTCCTGAATGCCATGCGACTCTTGTGAGAAGAGAAGGTGAGGTGCAGCACTATTGTCCGAACGAAAATGGCTGTCCTCCTCAAATTAAAGGAAAAATAGAGCATTTCATTAGCCGAAAAGCCATGAACATCGATGGTCTTGGAGCAGAAACGGTTGACTTGCTATTCACAAAAGGGCTGATACACAATGCGGCAGATCTTTACGCATTGACATATGATCAAGTCATTGAACTTGAAAGAATGGCCGATCGATCTGCAGATAATCTAATTCAAGGGATTAAGAATTCTACCCAAGTGCCGTTCGAACGTGTGCTCTTTGCGATCGGGATTCGATTTGTAGGGGAAACAGTTGCCAAGAAATTGGCGCGGGCAATGGGATCAATTGACCGAATCATGCATGCGAAATACGATGAACTGATTGAAGTGGATGAAATCGGTGAGAAGATTGCCATTTCCGTGCAACAGTTCTTTCTGGACGAACGAAACGTGGAAATTATTCACCGTCTAAAAGAAGCTGGTGTTCAATTGGAAATTGTAAAAAAAGAAACACTAAGCCAAAAGCTAGAAGGTAAATCCTTCGTTGTGTCAGGAGTTTTTAATGCTTTTTCACGGGATGAATTAAAGGAGGTCATCGAATCAAACGGAGGAAAAAATGTTTCTTCGATTTCTGCAAAAACAGATTACGTGGTTGCCGGAGAAAATATGGGGCCAGCGAAATTGAAAAAAGCCACTGACCTTGGTATTCAGATTCTCTCTGAGGACGAATTCATTCAATTGCTGAAATGATGCCGAACACTTGGATGTCAGTTAGAAATCTTACAGTGGTCTTGTCTTACCGCAACGAGGAACGTTATGCGCAATTTAGGAAGGCCTTGGATGTGATGCTCAATCATAGCGAGGTGCAGGAATTGTGGCTTATCGTCGTTCTCCCAACGGGTGTTAAAAAAGAAGAATTGCCGCAACATAAGCTTATTTCTTACCTTGGCGCGAAAGACATTTCTTGGATGGGAAAATTAACGGATGAATCAATAATATCGCGTAGATCAAAAAAAAGTGACTTGATCTTGTGGTTTGAAATGAATGATAAAAAGCCAATGAAATTGCTTTCAACATTGCCTACAAAGACAATGGTGGCCGTTGGAGTAGAACTTTCGACAGCACAGATACATATTCAACCAACATCAAGCGATCCGTCTGAAATCGTTACCTTCGTACAGCAAACACTTCAAAAAATCAATAACCATGAATAATCCCTTTACAGGTTCGGGCGTTGCGCTTGTTACGCCATTTACTCACGATCACGAAATTGACTTTCCGGCATTGAAAAAATTGGTTCAAATGCAACTCGATGGTGGTACCGATTTTCTTGTTATTCAGGGAACTACAGGTGAATCCCCAACCTTGACAAGCGATGAAAAGCGCAAGGTTTTGGATACCGTATTGGAGGTGAATAACGGACGTTTGAAAATTGTTTTTGGAGTAGGAGGAAACAACACAAGAGCAGTGGGTGAAGCACTAAAGGCTGTACCTGCTGGTGTGGATGGAATTTTGTCTGTTTCTCCCTACTACAACAAACCGATACAGAAAGGAATTATTGAGCATTACAAGTACATCGCTTCGTGTACGGATTTGCCAATCATCTTATACAATGTTCCTGGACGAACAGGTTCAAATATGTTACCTGAAACAACATTGGCGTTATCGGAAATCTCTAACATCGTAGCAATGAAAGAAGCTTCAGGAAATATGGAACAAATCATGGAGCTTATTCGTCTGCGTCCCGAAGGTTTCGGAATTCTTTCGGGTGACGATGCTTTAACGATGCCCTTGATTGCCGCTGGAGCAGACGGTGTGATTTCCGTAGTGGCGAATGCCTTCCCGAAGTTGTTTGGTGAAATAGTGCATGCCTCAATGAGTGGGGATTTGACAGCGGCAAGAAAAGCGCATTATGCCTTGTTGCCAATCACAAAAATGTTCTTTGAAGAAGGAAACCCAGGTGGAGTAAAAGCTTCCTTGGCAGCGCAAGCAGTGATGACGGAAGCCATGCGTTTGCCTTTATTTCCAGTCTCTGATGGATTGAGAAGCCGCATTCAGAAAGAAACACATGTATTGACGACAAACAGCTGATGACGAATTTACACGCAACAAATCAAGAAGAAATGAATGATTATCAACGCATCATGCAGCAAGTGGATGATGCAAATCATATTGTCATCACTTCTCATAAATCACCAGACGGGGACTCCATTGGTAGCTCCTTGGCCTTGTATCATTTTTTACGTGCTTATGGTAAAAATCCTATTGTCTGTCATCCAGATGCCGCGCCGAGTTTCTTGACCTGGATGCCCGGAGGACACGATATTCTTCATTTTGATCATTCACCTGAACTCGTCGCTGAAAAAATGGCAGCGGCTGATTTGATATTTTGCTTGGATTACAACAGCAGCAATCGAATAGGCAAAGACATGGAGGTGCATTTGCTTTCGTCTGAGTCTATTAAAATCATGATTGACCACCACATGGATCCAGCGGATTTTTGTGAGATCATTGTTTCTGAAACTGCCGTTTGTTCTACATCACAACTCATATATGAGCTTATTGATCAATCGGGAAATTTGGAACTGTTGAATGAGGATACAGGCACAGCCATTTACTTGGGCATCATGACGGATACGGGTTCTTTTCGTTTTCCATCTGTTCAACCAAGAACCCACGCGATCCTAGAGCACTTACTAAAATCAGGGGTAAAGCATTATAAAGTTCATGAGAATGTGTTCGATACGAATACACTAGATCGCTTGAAGTTGCGCGGATATGCCGTCAGTGAGAAAATGGAAATTATGCACGATTTGCCTGTAGCGATCATTTCATTGACAGAGGAGGAGTTGAATCGTTTCAACAATCAAAAAGGGGATACCGAAGGACTCGTCAATGTTGCGCTTTCCGTTCAAGGCATTGAAATGGCTGTCTTTTTAGCTGAAAAGGATGGCATTATTAAAATTTCTTTTCGGTCCAAAGGCGACCGATTTGTTAATGTAATGGCAGGTGATCATTTTGCAGGAGGAGGTCACAAATATGCTTCCGGTGGAATGAGTGCTGATTCTATGGATGAGACGATTAAGCGATTCAAAAACGTAGTATACAATTACTTCAATTGATTATGTTTAAATTATTGATATTTAGTTTTTTAATTATTATTTTTTCATGTTCAGAACAACAGGAAAAAGAGAAAGTAGTGGATTGGGACCAAGAGAAATCGACCAAGTTGAATAAAAACTTGTCGATGGAAGAGGAGATCAATATTGATTTATTTTTGGAGGAACACAAAGATTGGAAGGTTCAGAAAACGGGTTCTGGTTTGCGTTATTGGATTTACGAGGCGGGCAAAGGAGCAGAGGCAACTGCGAGTAAAACAGCAGAGGTTGAACTCATCATTGAATTATTGGATGGGAAAGAATGCTACCGAACAAATGCTGATGAGGTGGAAGTGTTTGAGATTGATCGCGCCGATATTGAATCAGGTATTCATGAAGGCATAAAATACTTGAAGGTCGGTGACCGCGCAAAATTCATTCTCCCAAGTCATTTGGCGCATGGACTGGTGGGTGATCTTGATAAAGTTCCGCCATTATCTACATTGGTGGTTGATATTCATTTAATTGGACTTGGAGAATGAAAGGGTTGATTTTTAGTGCAGTACTTGTTTCGATTGTGTCATGTGATGTGAGCGGGACAACGAAAAAGAAGGTTGATACACCTGAATTGAAAGAGAAAGGCAACACCTTGAACACAAATAAGAAGGTCATTGAGAAAGAAAAATTACCGAATGGTGAACAAATTCAATGGTTCGAAAAAGGTAATGGGCCATTGCTGAAGTCCGGTGACTTGGCAATGATTGACTACCGTGTCGAACTGCCTGATGGATCGGTAGTTGATGGCAATCATTTGCTCAAGAAACCTTCTTTTCCTTATTTGCTTGGATTTCAAATGCAACCTGGTTGGGATCCTGCAATTGAAAAGTTGCGCGTCGGCGATTTTGCAAAAATTTCAATCCCAAGTCAACAAGCGCGTGGCAATAAAGGTGTTGATGGTTTAATACCTAAAAATGCAGACAATTACTTGATTGTTCGCATTCTAAGTTGTGAAAAGCCCAATACAACAATTGGTGGCGTGAAGGTTTGGCTCTTGGAGGAAAACAAAAAAAATAAAACAAAATTCAAGAAGGGAAAAACGATGACGATTCACAGCATGGTAAGCTCACCCAGTAACCCATTGTATTACAATTCGTACCGCGACAATAAGCCGTTTACGTTCAGATTTGAAGATTATGGAATTGTACCTGGATTAAAAAAAGCGTTAACGAATGCTAAAAAATCTGATCGTCTCTATATTTATGTTCCTGCTGAAGAGGCCTATGGGAGTAAGGGTTATCTCGATATCGTTCAACCAAACGAACCGCTCTTTTACAATGTCCTTGTCATGGATGTTCAATGATAATCAGAGTATTTGCCGTATATTTGGGCCTCATTCAAAATCCCTAGCTCATTTTAAGGGCAAAAATTTTTCTACGAATGCAGAGAATTCTGTTCATATTGTTTCTGTCGCTAATCGGTTCTGCTCAGTCCCAACTGCGTGTAATTGATACCGTCGAGACGATCAATGGACCGATACTCATCTATGCGAATCGCACATGGGAATACCTCAAAGACAAGAATTTTGATGGGATCTTGAATCCACGCCTCAATGCCTTGATGATTGAAAAAGGCTACAATTTCGTTCAAACTTGGGACAATAACATGTGCTATTCTTCTGGAAGAGGCAATGACATGTCGAAGTTGAAGGATACCCTTTGGCTTTGTGTCCTGGAAGAGGCGCACAGTGAGTTTCGAATTCCAGTGGATGGCATAGTAACATCTCGTTATGGATACCGAAGTGGCCGTCATCACAGCGGAATTGACCTTGACTTAGAAACTGGTGATACTGTCCGTTCGGCTTGGGGTGGAAAAGTCCGCTATGCAAAGTACAATGAGGGTGGATTTGGAAATTTAGTGATTGTTCGCCATTACAACGGTCTAGAAACCTTCTACGCGCACTTGAGTAAGTTACTCGTTGTCCCAGATCAAGAGGTGAAAGCAGGTGATGTACTTGGACTAGGCGGAAATACTGGACATTCTTTTGGTTCTCACTTGCATTTCGAAGTGCGGTTTTATGATGCATCAATAAATCCAGAAGAGGTCATCGATTTTCAGAAGAGGGTCTGTAAAGACGAGAATTTGTTTGTCTTTAGCAGTCTGTTTAGACCGGGGGCGAAACCTACAGACATGGAAGGTGATGGAGCCGATCCAGTTGTCGTTACACCACCCTTGGTGCAAGCTGCACAGCGCAAATACTACAAAGTGAGATCGGGCGATACCCTCTCAGAAATTGCAGACCGCAACCAAACCACGGTATCTAAAATTTGCCAGTTGAATGGGATTCGTCCTACAGAAACCTTGCAAATTGGTCGCAGTTTGCGCGTGAAATAGTTCTATTCCTTAACAAAGATTCACAGATATCGTGTTCATTTTAATCGTACATTTGGGCTCATGATTCAAACCTATCGCTTAAGTTTTATTGTCTTGCTTTCACTGCTGTTTTTCGCATGCTCTGATTACAACAAAGTAATTAAGGGTGACGACTATAAACGCAAGTTTGAATTGGCAGATGAGTTGTACACCGATAAGCAATTTGCGCGCTCAATCGTTTTGTACGAACAAATTTACCAGCGAATGCCAAAAACAGGCGAGGGCGAATTGGCCTATTTTCGTATTGGAAAATCGTATTACGAAGAAGGCGATTATTATATGGCGGGCTATTACCTGGGTGCATTTACACAACGTTTTCCTTACAGTGTGAAAGCACAAGAATCCTTGTTTCTCTCAGCGATGTGTTCGGTGAATAATTCGCCTGAATCGTCATTGGATCAAAACGATACGGACCTTGCAATCAACAACCTGCAGCAGTTTATTGACACCTATCCGCAGTCTTCTTTAGTTGATTCGTGCAACAAAATCATGGATCGCCTGCACATGAAATTGGAAAAGAAAGACTACGACGCCGTTTGCTTGTACTCCAAAACAGAAAATTTTCGCGCTGCTGTAACCTCCGCAACATCGTTCATGCAAGATTATCCGCGTTCAATGAATCGGGAAGAGGTGATGTACATTCTTGTGAAAAACGCGTATTATTTGGCCTTGAATAGTGTAGATGAGAAAAAAAAGGAGCGTATTGAGCAAGCTATGGAAAGATATCGTACTTTTGTAGCCGAATTTCCCGAGTCTAAGCACGATTCTGAGGCAGATGGGTACAATGATGCTTTGGTCAAGGAATTGGAAAAATTAAACACCAGAAAATAGAAAAGATGAATTTCAAGAACAGTACAGCAGAGCGTTCAACGGTAACACGTGATACAATCTTAATGGAGGAAAAAACGGGGAATATCTACGAATCAATCGTAGCAGTTTCTAAGCGTTCAAACCAAATCAGTGCAGAATTGAAAGAAGAGTTGACTACGAAATTGCAAGAATTTGCATCTTCTACAGACAACTTGGAAGAGATTTTTGAGAATCGTGAGCAAATTGAAATCTCGAAATTCTATGAGAAATTGCCAAAGCCGGTTGCTATGGCAATGCAAGAATTGCTTGACGATAAAATCTACATTCGTAAATACGAAGAAAAAGAAGACTAATACATGCAAGGAAAACGCATACTTCTGGGCATTACAGGAGGTATTGCAGCGTACAAAATCGCATTCCTCATTCGCATGCTTAAAAAATCAGGGGCAGAAGTCAGAATTATTATGACTCCTGCCTCTTGTGATTTTATAAGCCCCCTTGTTGTGTCCACGCTTTCTGGAAATCCTGTCGGAATTGAGTTTTGGAATAAACAAACAGGCGTTTGGACAAATCATGTTGAATATGGGCTGTGGGCTGATGTTATGGTGATTGCTCCGTTAACAGCGTCTACCTTAGCGAAAATGGCCAATGGAAATAGCGACAACCTCTTGCTTGCGACGTATTTATCCATGAAGTGCCCTACAATCGTAGCGCCAGCGATGGACCTGGATATGTACAAACATCCTGCAGTTAAAAGGAATTTACTTCAATTGGAATACGACCATGTACTGGTTATCCCGGCCGAATCTGGCGAACTAGCCAGTGGGTTAGAAGGTGAGGGGAGAATGGCCGAGCCTGAAACAATCCATGCTGCAGTTGATGCTTTTTTTAAAAAAAATAAATCCGGAAGATTACTTGGTCGAAAGGTTCTGATAACCGCCGGACCAACCTATGAATCCATTGATCCTGTAAGGTTCATTGGAAATCATTCTTCGGGAAAAATGGGTTTCGAAATTGCTAAAGCATTCTTGGCTGAAGGCGCAGAAGTTCTCTTAATTGCTGGTCCAACGCACCAATCATTGGTCCACCATCGACTTCAACAAATCGATGTGGTGAGTGGGGATGAAATGTTTCAAGCAGTTAAATCGCACTGGGAATCCTGCTCAATAGGCGTTTTTGCAGCTGCTGTTGCAGACTATACACCAAAAGTTGTGGCAACATCAAAAATGAAGAAGTCTGACACGGACCCAACAATTGAATTGATGAAAAATCCAGACATTCTAGCATGGGCAGGTGCCAATAAATCGAAAGATCAATATTTAGTCGGCTTTGCCTTGGAAACGGAAAACTTGGTACAAAACGGTCTGGTAAAACTGAAGAAAAAAAACCTAAATTTCATCGTGTTAAATACACTCGCTGATGAAGGTGCTGGATTTTCAGTGGACACAAATAAAATTACTATCTTAGATGAGTGCAATAAGCAAACGGAATTTGAGTTAAGCTCAAAGCGCGAAGCTGCTGAAAATATTGTCGAATACTTGATCAAATCTATCCAATGAGAACGTTTGTTTTTTCTCTTCTTTTCTTCGTGTATGCCGGAATCGCTTCAGCACAAGAACTAAATTGCCAAGTCAGTATCATTACAGATGCACGTTTGGAGGTAACGTCGGTTGAAAAAGAAATTTTTGACCAATTGAAACAAACGATCTATGACATGATGAACACGACCCAATGGACGAAGGATAAGTTCAAGGTGGATGAGCGCATCAATTGTAATATTCAGCTTCAAATCAATTCAATACCTTCACCAGG
>JBILBT010000347.1:0-3016 GCA_044353545.1 Crocinitomicaceae bacterium
CTGGGACGTAAAATGTCCAAATCCTTGGGGAATTCACCAGATCCAATCGATTTGATCGAGAAATATGGGGCTGACGGTGTGCGTGTAGGTGTATTAATTTCTTCACCTGCAGGGAATGACCTTCCGTTTGATACCTCTCAATGCGAGCAAGGACGAAACTTTACCAACAAAATTTGGAATGCATATCGCCTCGTAAGTGCATGGGAAGTGCGTGAAATGGATCAGCCAAGGTCGTCTGTCAAAGCCATCGAATGGTTCGACGCAAAGTTCAATCAAGCCCTAGCAGAGATCAATGAGTTGTTTGATAAATTCCGTATTTCAGAGGCCTTGATGGCCATTTACAAACTCGTTTGGGACGATTTCTGTTCGTGGTACCTCGAAATGGTGAAGCCCGGTTACGAGCAGCCGATTGACCCCAAAACATTGGAGTCGACTAAGAATTTCTTTGAACGCTTATTGAAAGTAATGCAGCCGTTTACACCATTTGTTTCTGAAGAATTGTGGCATTTAATCCGCGAACGCGCTGAGGGAGATGATATCATTTTGGCTCAATGGCCTAAAGTGGAAGCGGTAAATTCAGAGGTGCTGCAAAGCTTCGAAAAAGCCTCCGATGTCATAACACACATTAGAAATGTCCGCAAACAAAACAACATCGCGAGCAAAGTGAAAATGGAATTGATGATCAAGAAGAATTCAGAAATTGATATTTCTTTCGATTCAGTTATTGTGAAAATGGGAAATCTGAGCCAATTGGAGTATGTTTCCGAAAAGGTGGCAAATGCCAATTCTTTCCTTGTTCAAGGCAATGACTATTACATTCCGTTTGGAGAGACGATTGATGTTGAAGCTGAAAAGAAGAAGATATCGGAAGATATTGCCTACACCAAAGGGTTCTTGAAAAGCGTTCAAAGCAAATTGCAAAACGAGAAATTCATGGCCGGAGCACCTGATGCTGTTGTGGCAAATGAACGCAAGAAAGAAGAAGATGCATTACAAACGATTCGTATTCTTGAAGAGAAACTAGAGGGATTGGGATAATCTCTTCAATTACTTTGCGTAAAGAATTTCTTGAACTGTATTTTTTGTAACGAGATGGTAATGTTCGCCAGCTTTTGAAAAAAGGTTGCGTGCCCACTTTAAATTTTCTGGTGTCTTAGCGAGTTCCTTGTAAATGGGTGCGACATATTTTCGACGTCCTACCTTCAAAAGAAACCTTTCCGTGGCTGGCAGAATGTCAGTGTAGTTTGCACGTATTCCTTTGATGAACCATTCGTATTGGATCTCACTGTTTGTCCATGTTCGAAAATGTAAATTGTAGTCGATTTCACGCAGTTTTTCTGCCGAAATGCTATTGGGCAATCGACGGATAAATGCTTGCCATTCTTGTGCGATGTGCTTGTCCCGAGTGAGTTGAGTGACTTGCTTTTTCTTTTTCTTACGGCCTTTGATCTTCACCCACTTCACCTTTCGTTTGAAAATGTTTTCTCCTTTGGCAAAACGGTCAGCTAAGGATTGAACCTCATTAAATCTCGGTGAAACAATTTGGTAACAATTTTTTGGAATGCCCTCCTCATATACCCATTCTTTGGTGTTGAAGCTTAGTTTTTTGGGAACAAGGAGGTGCTTATCTAAGTAATCGATGAATGTTTCGGAAGAAACCGTTTTAAAGGCAAAGGCCTTGAAGTAGCTATTCAAGAATTTATCGAGTCGTTCTCTACCGGCGTCTCGCTCAAGCGTTTTCAAGAAAAAAGCCCCCTTCACATAGGCAATGTCAGTGAGACCATCGTCTGGATCACGGCCTCGCAGTTGAAGCTTTAGCCGCGTGTCCTCGGGGTGTTCACTTTTGCCAATTTCTTTCAAATCGTCTTCAAGTTCTTGAAACTCAATTAAGGCAAGAATATCGGCAATTTCTTTTCCATAAAGCGCCTCCATGATGCGGTTTTCGAAATACACAGTGAACCCTTCATTGAGCCAGAAATCATCCCACGAACGATTGGTAACAAGATTCCCCGACCAGCTGTGCGCCAATTCATGCGCAATAACAGAAACCAAACTCTTGTCACCTGCAATAACAGTTGGATTCACAAAGGTGAGTCGCGGATTTTCCATTCCTCCAAACGGAAATGAGTAGGGAAGAACTAGCAAATCGTATTGCTCCCAACGGTATTTTCCATAAAGCTTTTCAGCCGTTTGAATCATTCGAGGAAGATCAGAGAATTCATTCGCACTGGCACCAAGCAACTCTGGTTCGGAGTATACACCGCAGTTTGCCCCCAGTTTTTTGTAGTCGATATTTCCAACGGCTAAGGCAATGAGGTAGCATGGGATGGGTTGCTTCATCTGAAAGGAATATACACCCTTGTCATTTCGTTTGGTTGGATTTTTAGCACTCATGACGGCCATCAGATCTTCAGGAACTTTGACCTTGGCAGAGTAGGTGATGCGGTTTGCTGGAGAATCTTGCAGTGGAATCCATGATCGGGTCAGTATAGCCTGACCTTGCGTGTACACAAAAGGGTGCTTCTTGCCTGTGGTAAGTTCAGGATTTAACCAGCCAAGTGCTTCAGTGTCGCGCGTTGTTTTGTAATAGATATTGATGTATTTGGTCTTGGAGGTAATGGTGACCAACAAGGGCTGACCTAAAATTGAATCTTTGTCCCATTGACCTATGATAAAATCGGTTTCTTTTTCTTTGCCTTTTCCAAGTGTTATCTTTTGAATTGCCAGTCCCTTGATGTCAAAAATAGCGGTGTCAGTTCCATAGTTTTGCATGGTGTGTCGCGCGACGCCGTAGATGGTTTGATTTTCAAAATTCACATCAAGGTCGAGATGCAAATGCGTCGTTCGGATCTGCCTTACATTGGCGTAAGAATGGTTGTCGAACACCGAGTCGGCAATCACTTCCGTATGGCTCAAATTCTTCTTAGCCCGCAGGTTGCAGGAGAAAAAAACGCTCGAGAGCGAAAGAATAAAAACCAATGAAAAGAGTCTGCGCATGTAAACTTTGTGAAAAGTA
>JBILBT010000105.1:0-9647 GCA_044353545.1 Crocinitomicaceae bacterium
CTCTCCATAATATACGTGTTGAATCATTGTAGCTAAAGGCTGTGGAATTTACACTTTTCCTTCCTTAATCATTCTGTAAATGGTAGATTTTCCCACATCTAATTTTTCAGCAACCTGCAGCACATTGTTGTTGTAGCGTTCCAAATAACGGCGAATGATGCGCGTATTGTATTCTTCTAAAGTCAGTTCCTCTTGAACAAAGTCGTTGACTTCATTGCGCTGCTGGAATTGAATATCGTCGGCCAGAATGATTCTATCTTCACTCATCACCACTGCAATCTCAGCAACGGCCTTCAACTCACGAATATTACCTGGATACCGATATTTCAATAATTTATCTTGCGCCTCGTGTGACAGTTCTTTGCGAGGTATTTTATTTTCCTTACAGAATTCGTCCACGAAAAACTTTGCGAGGATAGAGACATCGGTTCCACGTTCGCACAGAGGCGGCAATTCCACGGTAATCCCCATTAAACGGTAATATAAATCCTCTCTGAAAGTTCCTTTCTGCACCTCCTTCCTTAAATCACGGTGCGTAGCGACAATAATGCGCACGTCGATTGGAATCATTTTATTTGAACCTAAGCGACAAACCTCTCTTTCCTGCAAGACACGGAGTAATTTCGCCTGCATACTCAAGTCCATTTCTCCGATTTCATCCAAGAATATTGTTCCTCTATTGGCCTCTTCAAATTTTCCTGTTCGCGGCTGGTCTGCACCAGTAAACGCACCTTTTTCATAGCCAAACAATTCACTTTCAATCAACTCCTTTGGGATTGCTGCCACATTGATTGCCACAAAAGGCTTGCGCATGCGCTTCGAATTGAAGTGGATTGCTTTCGCCGCCAATTCCTTTCCAGTTCCTGTCTCTCCAGTTACAGAAACTGTGATATTCGCATTTGCCGATTTTTCCAACAAGGAAAATACCCGCTGCATTGGTGCACTAGAACCTTTCATGTATTGATGAAAATCATACTTTGCTGAAATCTCATCCGACAACAATTGAACTTCATTTTGAAGTTGCCTTTTTTCATTGGCCTGGTGCACGACATGCCACAACTTATCCATCGCCTGATCATCTTTGATGATGTAATCATAGGCACCAACCCGCAACATTTCAATGGCTGTTTTAATGTCTTCCTGCGCCGAAAGTACAACTACCTGAATTGAAGGATACTCCTTTTTCAATTTTTTAATCAACTGAAGTCCAGACATGTCAGGCAACGAATGATCGAGTGTAACTACTGCTGGATTCTCGTGAATGTTCTTCAGAAATGAAGTTCCATCATTAAATACCGAAACATCAAATTCCGGGTCCATAGATAATTTGTGCTTGACGATCTTTGAATACATCGGATCATCCTCGACAACAAATATTTTCACGCGTCCCATTTTAAATATTTTTTCCCAAATTAGGAATTTTAATTCAATTTTGGAAAGATTTTCTGCAACAATCTCTCCCGGACCTAATCGATTCTCGCCTTTATCGCTTAATGATGCGGTGGTACGAACCGTTTATTTCGATGATATACAAGCCGTTTGATAAGTCCGACAGGTTGATCTCATCACTTACAGCACAAGATTTCACCACTTGTCCATCGGTGTTGCGAACGGTGACATGAACAGGTTCAGTATGTGTCGATTGAATCGCCAAGTGACCTGAAGTTGGATTTGGAGACAAGGTATAGACCTCAGGACTAAGTTCAGAAAAACCGCTAATTCCAAGTGCAAAAGGAGCGCTCATGACACTGCATCCATTGCTATAGAAAGCTTGAACAGTGAAAGTTCCAGTTCCAGGCAAATTGAGAATAGACGAAGTCGCTCCTTGAATTGGCGCACCATTTTGAAACCACTGATACGAAACCCCAACTTCGGTTGTGACCAAATCGGCAATGGCCAATGAAATCACTGGCGAGACAGTTAAGGCACACGTTGTTTGCACCGCAAGGGTTGAGGGCGAATCGTCTTGGATATTCGAAAACAAAGTATATGCATCGCAACTGTCTTTGAGCATATATTCCAACCAAGGATCAAGCAGACTATATGTTCTCGCCTGCTGCTGTGCACGCGTGATGGAAATCCCCGTCGAAGTTGTCGCTTCACCAAAATCGCAGTTAAAGTTTGTGTTTGCATAATAGCAATGTGCTCCACCAATGATGGAAACGAAGGTCTTGCAGGTCGAAACCAATCCGTTGTAAATTGGAATGTGGTGATCCGCTGGAGGTGTTACCCCATCCGAACTGCCCGAAAAGATGAGCGCTGGGACACTCACATTGGGTGCAGCCGCTACAGCAGAAGGATTTGTTTCAGCTGGAGCCAATCCAATGATTGCTTTGATGTTTGGATTGTTTGCTGCAGCTAAGATTGTTGCGCCTCCTCCCATCGAATGCCCCATGATGGCGGTATTTCCATTCATGCTTTGAAAAAATGGCGAGGCACTAGTTGCATTTTCAGCCGTCATTTTCTCACCAATGAGGCGCAAATCCAAACCGAAATCATTATGACTCGGCGATGGAATAAGGCTTCCTTCTGTTCGGGCAAAGGCCAAAATGTAGCCGAGCGCTGCGTAATGTTCCCAAATATTTTGATAGGCATCCCACGACATGGCGAAACCGTGACCAAAAACAATCACTGGAAAAGACCCTGAGGCAATGGCTACATTGTTCCCTGAGCTTGTAGCTGGATAATAAATCTCTGTTTGAATTTGTCTTCCTGCCCCACCTCCTGAACCGAATCCGCCAGTTCGTGCTGGATCATTGAAGGTAATGGTGCGATGTCCGACGGAAAATTGGGCAGATGAAATGGTGCAAAGTGCAAAAAACAAAAGAAGGAACGTGTATTTCATAAAGGATCTTTTTTAGAATAACCAGCAAGCAATCACATGGTTCACCAAAGATAGAAATACGAAGAATATACCTTGTTACTTTGATGGAGTCCGAAAAGTATGAATTAAAAATCACAATGAAAGCAATTAACTTTACTGCTTGTTGGATATGTTCTTCTTAATACTCTCCCATTGATTACCCCATTCTTTTTCCATTAATATTTTCTGACCTTTCCACGTTACAATCGATGAATTCATTTGTTCCTGCCACTCCGACAAATCAAAAGACTTCCCGTCAAAGTGTATCTTCCAATTTGATTCATTGTTATCATCTTTAAAAATCCCTAGGACTCTTCTGTTTATCGAACAAAAGAACTGTGGATGGGAATCACTATATTTTTCCCCAATGAGAAGTACAATGAAAGCTGTTAGAAAAAAAGCAATCGCTAAAACAATTAAACCAACAATGCCAACAAAAATCCTAGAAATAATAGTATCATTACGGACAAATTTTAATGACATTAGAGGTTCAAATATTAATTCTGTAATAAACAAGAATTGAGCTGCAAATAAGTAGATACAGAACAAAACAAACAAAAGTGTTTTAAATCGACATAAGAAATATGTATCCCAAGTTTCAATTCCAATTCTCCCCCCATTTTTGATGGTAGAATTCAACTCATTAGTCATGACATATATTTTTAGAAATATTTTGACCTGTTAAACAAAAAATTTAATCTTTGTTACCCAACAGCGTTTCTAACTTTAATAATTAAATATCGTAAGTCCAAAATTTAAATCTCTAGATTCTGATGAAATATGATAAAAGCTGTTTGATATTTGTTGAATGTTCTTGTAATCAATAATGTATATTTCTCCTGAAGATATTTTAGTATTCATATCATAAAGTTTGAGCGCTTCATTCTTCATGTTTTTATATAGTTTGAACCAACCCTTATCCTGCGTAATCTCAACAACCGATGATAGAGGAATTGAAAAAGTAATGCACTGTTGAACATTTACTTCGTTGGAATCTAGTTTATCTTTAAATTCTACTGATCGAACAAAACCAATTCTATCTTGTCCGTAAAATTGTTGGTAGCCGTCTTCCCCGACTTCCGTGCTTTCATTTAATGACTTTAAATTCTCCTCAGATATGCCTTGTAAAAATACGATACCGATAATATTATCTAAGGAATAATACTGATCACAGTATGTACTTCCCACACCTTCAACAACCGTATTATCACAAAAATATCCCTTAAAATTCATTTCACTGGTATCACCATATACCGACTTAAAAAAATTCTCAGGCAGACCTGTAACGGGTACATTATTCTCTATATCTCCAAACGAATTAAACACGAAAGAAATCTGACCCTCTCCACCCAATACTTCTGACCTTTTTATTTCTTTTTTAAGAATGTTTATTAAAGATTCAGGATTTTTTTTGCTGAGAAACAAGTCTATTTCATTTTCTAAATTGCCACCATTTGCAGGAAAATAAACGAGCTCTTTCTGGCAAAATGAAAGAAAAGATACAGATAAAAATAAAAAATTTAAAAACATTTTCATAAGGCTTGATTTTGAGATCTATAAAATATAAAACTGAGTAAATATAATGATTTTGAGTTATATAAGATTAATCAGCTATTTTGATATTTCCTCTAATGTGACATTTATATGGCAAAACAATGGGAATTAGATTCAAAATCGTTTTATTATGCTCAGAACTCATTTCGGCAGCGACCAACTCTCGCGATCCAAACTTCTGAATTGTATCGCCTCTGCCAAATGATGTAAAGCAATCGTTGCTTGTCCATCCATATCTGCAATGGTGCGCGCGACCTTTAAAATTCTATCATAAGCCCTAGCCGACAAGCCCATGCGTTTCATCGCGCCTTCCAGTAACTGATGTCCATCCGTATCAATGGCACAATGTTTCTTTAAATCTTTGGCGGACATCTGCGCGTTGCAGTGCATTCCTTTTCGTTCGGCATAACGTTTCCCCTGCAAGGCGCGCGTGGCCTCTACCCGCTTGCGAATGTCTGCGCTGGTTTCGGAAAGGCCTTGGCTCGTCAACTCTTGAAAGGATACTGGGGTCACCTCCACATGCAAATCAATCCGATCAAGTAAAGGTCCAGAGATCTTGTTCAAATACCGTTGAACGATTCCTGGACCACAGACGCATTCTTTTTCCGGATGATTGTAGTAGCCACACGGACAAGGATTCATAGCCGCAACAAGCATAAATCCTGCTGGATATTCAATCGAAAACTTCGCGCGTGAAATGGTCACACAACGATCTTCCAAGGGTTGCCGCATGACCTCCAATACTGTTCGTTTGTATTCGGGCAATTCATCCAAAAACAAAACACCATTGTGCGCGAGTGAAATTTCTCCAGGTTGTGGATAGCCGCCCCCGCCTACAAGCGCGACGTCTGAAATCGTATGATGGGGCTTGCGAAAAGGCCTTTGCGTGATCAAGGCATTGCCATTTTTCATCTTTCCCGCCACACTATGAATCTTCGTTGTTTCGAGCGCTTCATCCATGCTCATTGGCGGCAAGATGGTAGGTAAGCGCTTTGCCAACATCGATTTACCAGCGCCAGGTGGGCCGATGAGAATCACGTTATGTCCGCCGGCCGCTGCTATTTCGAAGGCCCGTTTGATGTTCATTTGACCCTTTACCTCTGAAAAGTCTACTTCACTTTTATTGAATACCGCATCAAAGCCATTTTGCAAAGGAGAGACAACTGGCATCATGCGTTCCACCTCATTGAGATGATCGACTACTTCACGAAGATTAGCTGCGCCGAAAACTTGAATCCCTTCAACGATTGCCGCCTCCTCCGCATTGACTTTGGGCAGGATCACACCCAAATACCCTTCTTTTTTGGCTTGCAGCGCGATGGGCAGCACTCCACTCATTGGATTCAATGTCCCATCGAGCGACAACTCACCCACTAAAAGAAAACGGTCCAATTCGGCGCAAGTGATTTGAGCACTCACCGCAAGCACACCAATCGCAATGGGCAAGTCAAATTGGGAGCCCTCCTTGCGAATATCTGCTGGTGCAAGATTGATCGTGATTTCCTTTCCTGGAAAATTCAGTTCATTGTTTTTGAAAGCTGCACGGATGCGTTGTTGACTTTCCTTTACGGCGTTATCGGGCAATCCAACGAGATGAAAATTGATGCCGTTGGCGAGATTGACTTCAATGGTGATGGTGGTAGCAGAAATTCCGAATACGGTGCTGCCGTAGGTTTTGACTAACATGGTGGTTTCGTTAAGTGGTTTCTAGAATGAAGATAGGGAAAAAAGGGGGGAATTGCAAGAGGGAGATTGTTTGATTCGGGTTTCCCTAATTCGCGCAGCGATCAACTTATAAATTCCGTTAGGATCAAAACCAAAAGTTGGTGAGGTATAAAAATGGGATTTTTTATTTATCTCCTGGTTTCAACCCGGGGTATAATATGAGCAATTGAAGAAATGAATCAACCAAAGCAATGGTTTACCCTTGGGAAATTTTGGAATTGACTTGATCTATCAAGAAGCTTAATCCATTTCGATAAAGGATTGTTTGACCCCGATGGGGTCATTGGTTTTCGGGAGAGCTTATGGTTACAAAGGTTAGACCCCGATGGGGTCCATAAACCAGAGTAATACCGATTACATAAAATATAAAGTTGGTTTTAGTCGGACAACAATAATTCGAATACTTTCTTTTTAGATTGAAGAAAGTTTGTGTGTAGTCCCCAGGTTTTGGTCTTGATCTCGTATAAACCAATTTGGGACAATTTTTCAGCACAAAAAAAAGCCAACGCAAGAGCATTGGCTTTTTAGAATGATATGTGTACAGCTTAACGCTTGTGCATAGGCTCATCAGAAACTGAAAGTTTCTTTCTTCCTTTGCGACGACGCGCAGCCAAGACTCTTCTGCCATTTTTTGTTGCCATACGGCTTCGGAAACCGTGTTTGTTTCTTCTTTTTCTGACAGATGGTTGAAACGTTCTTTTCATGACTTTGATTCGTTATATATTGTCTTTTTTCTCAAAAATTCGGATTGCAAAGATAACTGATTTTTCTTTTTAACAACACTATTGAAAGAAAAAACTAAAAAAAACAATTTCTTGCTCCGCAGACATGTATTTTTGTACCACACAATTTTGCCTTTATTACAATGCTTCGTCCAAAAAAAGAGAAAACCGGTAAACAAAAGATTTCCAAAGATAGCATTCGCAAAGCACGTGGCATCTTTACGTTCTTGAAACCCTACAGAAACGCCTACATTATAGGGTGGTTCTTTTTGCTACTCTCCACTTCGGCAGGACTAATGTTCCCTTTTCTCATGGGGCAATTGCTTGGTTCGGGGGTTTCCAGTAAACCAGCGACGATGCAGGACTCCGTTGGACTATTGTCCTTGGAAAACATCAATTCAGTGGCGATTGCTTTATTTATTCTTTTCGCCACGCAGTCTGTTTTCTCCTATTTCCGGGTGGTAATTTTTACCAATGTTACCGAAAATGCCCTTCGTGATATTCGAAGATCGGCTTTTAGCAAGTTGATCTACATGCCGATGGACTTCTTCAACCAAAATAAAGTGGGGGAATTGACCAGCCGCATGAGTTCAGACATTACACAGGTGCAAGAAACAATGAAAACAACAATCGCTGAATTTTTCAGGCAGATCGTTATCGTCATTGGTGGAATTGTATTTCTGTTCTTCCTATCCTGGAAGCTCGCATTGATTATGATTGGAACCGTTCCTGTGATGGCTGTAATCGCCGTTTTCTTCGGGCGTTTCATCCGAAAACTCTCCAAACAAGCACAAGATCAAGCGGCAGAATCCAATACAATCATTGAGGAATCGCTTACCGGAATCAGCAATGTGAAATCCTTTACGAATGAGTTCTTTATCCTCGGGAAATACAACGAGAAAATTGAGCAAATCCGAAACATGAATGTGAAAAGTGGGGTGTGGCGCGGTTTGTTCATTTCGTTCATTATCTTTTGCTTGTTTGGCGCCATTGTTTTCATCGTGTGGCAAGGACTTCTTATGACACAGGGACCAAATCCTGAGTTGAATTCAAAAGATTTTTTCTCGTTTATCATGTACACCATCATGATGGGCGCGTCGATTGGTTCACTTCCTGACTTGTATGCAAGCATTCAAAAAACCATTGGTGCAACAGAAAACCTGATGACATTGATTGGTCAACCTGGAGAACAGGAACTCTTGCCGGGAAAAAGTACTCCGAAAATTACTGGAGAAATTTGTTTCGACAATGTAGAATTTTCTTACCCACAGCGCAAAGACCTTCCCGTGCTTCAAGGAATTAGTTTTCATGCCCAACAAAATGAAACAATTGCCTTTGTAGGTTCATCAGGATCGGGTAAATCGACCATTTCATCGCTTCTGCTGCATTATTACGACACCGACGAGGGTAGTATTCAATTTGACGGCAACGATATTAAGTCAATCGATGTGACACATTTGCGAAAGCACATGGCCATTGTGCCGCAAGAGGTCCTTCTATTTGCAGGATCTATTCGCGAGAACATCCGCTTTGGTGACACCGATGCGAGTGAAGATGAAATCATTGAAGCGGCAAAAAAAGCCAATGCCTGGGAATTCATCAGTTCTTTCCCTGAAGGATTAGAAACACATGTGGGGGATCGAGGAATTCAACTCTCTGGTGGACAAAAACAGCGTATTGCCATCGCACGAGCAATCATAAAGAATCCAGCCATCCTCATTCTTGATGAAGCGACCTCAGCCCTGGATTCAGAATCAGAACGCTTGGTGCAAGATGCTTTGGATAAACTCATGAAAGGACGCACATCCTTTGTCATAGCGCACCGCCTATCCACCATTCGCAATGCGAATAAGATTTTGGTCATTCAGCAAGGTCAAATTGTTGAGCATGGAACCCATGAGGAACTGATTTCACAAAATGGCATTTACACAAATTTGGTTGAATTACAGGGCATGGATCAGGACTAATTACTAATTACTAATGACTAGTTACTAATGACTAGTTACTAATGACTAATTATTAGTAACTTAAAGTTCTGACTTCGTGCATTCTTCGCTCCTCACTTGTCCGCTGAGGCGGAGCAACCAAACTCATAACTAGTAACTCGTAATTCGTAACTAGTAACTTAAAAAAGACTACCCCTCGTGTTCCTTAAAAATCTTGTTGAGCCATTTGAGCATCACAAACAAGATCAAGGCGGCGGAGCCTAAAAGAGCAAAATTGACGTAGAAAAAATTCGCTTTGTCTTGGTAGCCATCCCAGAACGAGCTCAAGAGCCCCGACAGCTTGTTACCGATCGACGTTGCCAAGAACCATCCCCCCATCATCAAGGCTGTCAATCGCGGCGGACTCAATTTGCTCACCATAGACAATCCCATTGGACTTAAGAAAAGTTCACCAATGGTAATGACAGCATAAGACGAGATAAACCACCACGCGGAAGATTTAACGCCTCCATTGTTGCTGGCATAAACGGCTCCAACCATCACCAAACAAGAAAGTGCGGAAATCACCAAGCCAAAAGCGATTTTTTGAGGTGTCGTAGGTTCTTTCCCTCGTCGACGCAGAAAGCCAAAAAATGCCAAGACCAATGGGGTCAATGCCACCACCCAGAAGGGATTGACCGATTGAAACAAGTTGGTATTCAAGGCATACACCACTTCACCATCTTTTGGCAATTTTTCTTTCGGCAAATTCTTGAAGTAATCTGGATAATCAATGACCATGACAGGCTTATCGTCCTTTGTCACTTGCGGACGGAACTGTTTGTCCGTCAATTGAAT
>JBILBT010000106.1:0-9635 GCA_044353545.1 Crocinitomicaceae bacterium
TAAATGAAACAGTTTCTTTTTCTAACACTTCTAGTCCTCTTCACCGGAAACTCAATTGCTCAACAATTGTTGAGTGGAATCGTGCTAGATGAACGCAATATACCTATTCCTCACGCCAAAGTATTCGTAAAAAACAGTGCAGATCTTCGCACCCTTGCCGATGTGAACGGCTATTACGAACTGCGTTTATTTCCTGGTGAATATTTCCTTGTATTCAGTGCGTCGGGCTATGATGATCGTGAAAGTTACATCACCATCAATGAAATTCCTGTGAAGAGGGATATTCAACTTTTCCCGTCCAAAATACAGGATTTAGCCGATGTGGATGTGTCTGCCAAAAAGTCCAATCCTGGACGTGAGATCATGCTCGAAGTGGTCAAGAAACGCGATCAAATCAATCCATGGAATTATCCTCATACCGTGGATGGATACATCAAGGCAACGGAAAAATTGGATCGAAAAGAAGAAGAAAAGAAAGACGAGAAAAAATCAAAAGTTGAGGAACCTGTTGATCCAAACAGTCCAGAAATAGAAGATCCGTTTGCCGATCAACGCAAGAAACAAACTGATCTTGCGAACAACATGAACCTCGTTGAGGTGCAATTCACCCGTAACTTCTTCCCTCCAAATAAAGTCAAAGAGGTTCGCAATGCATATGAAGAACGAGGAAATGTGCGCAACCTCTATTATACCACAACGGTGAAATCGAATTTCAACTTCTTCGAGAATTTGTTACACCTCGACGACCTGCACCAATCACCTGTGAGCTCCCCCATTTCTGGTCCGGGCATTCTCTCCTATAAATACCGCGTAGAGGAACAATACGAGGAAAATGGCCAAAAAATTCACAAGATTAAAATCATTCCTCGAAGCACTGCCACCACTACACTCGAAGGCTACATCTGGGTGATTGATTCTCTTTGGTTGGTTCAAAAACTAGAACTCACCATGAACAAAGGCAATCTACTTGTTTACGATTATTTCACCATCCGACAAACTTTCGAGCATCCAGGCGATTCGATGTGCGTGCTCGTTAAACAAGAATTGGACTATGGCGTGAAATACAAAGACGAAACATCGGTGTGTAAGACCATCGCTGATTTTAGCAACTACAATTTTAACGCTTCATTTACCGCTAAATTTTTCAACAATGAACTTGCCGTAACAGCTGAAGAAGCCTACGAAAAAGATAGTTCATTTTGGAGTCAGCAACGCACGACGGAGCTTACAGAAGAGGAGCGGAAATTCATCATGGCGAAGGACAGTATCCGCGACTTTGAAAACAGAAAGGAATACCTCGATTCTGTAGATGGCCTTTTCAATAAAGTAACCTTCCTTAAAGTGCTGTGGTTTGGCATCGATCACCGAAACCGCGAATTGAAAACACAATGGACCATCAGTTCGGTGGCCGCCATGTCTCGCCCCATGTACATCGCAGGTCCACGTGTGGCTCCAAGCTTTTTTTACTTCCGCAAATGGAAATCAGAACGAACACTTGATTCCTATACCGAACTTTCTATGGGAATTCTCAACAAGGATCTCAAGGGCCGAACCTGGTGGCGCTATCGCTATGACCCCTTTCATTTTGGAACAGTTCAACTGCAAATGTCGCACGATTTTGATGTGATTCGCAGCTTTGATGCCATCAGCCAAATCTATAAAAGAGACAACTTCATTGAAGCTACAGAGCTTGAGCTTGAGCACGATTATGAAATTTTTAATGGCTTTTATTTGAATGCAAAGGTAAGCTTTTCAGAACGTCGCAGTTTGAAGGGCTATAAATTTTTAAACATTCTCGACAATGCCATTCCCAACAATGACCCATCTTCCTTTCAATCCTATCAAGCTTTCATCGGCGAAATATCCGTGAATTATACCCCTTATCAAAAATACATGCGCGAGCCAAAGCGGAAAGTTTTGCTTGGTTCTAAGTTTCCGACCTTTTACGCAACCTATCAGCGTGGTATTCCTGTATTGTTTGGCAGTGATGTGAATCACGAATTTGGCCGTGTTGGGATCTTGCAAACATTTAAAATTGGAACATTAGGTACTTCATCTTACCACATTACTTCTGGTAAATTTTTGAGTTCGAAAAATTTGAAAGAAGCAGACTTCAAGTTCCAACGCCGCAGTGATCCATTCTGGTTCTCCAATCCACTCTATTCATTCCAAGGGCTCGATTCATCTCTACCTTCCAAAAAAGTTTATTTCGAAGCTCACTTCGTTCATCACGACAACGGAGCTATTCTAAATAAAATTCCGTTCATGAAAAAAACAGGGATTGGACTTGTAATAGGTGCCGGTGGATTGTATGTCAAGGAATTCGATTGGCAGCACTACGAACTATTCGCAGGGCTTGAGCGCAACTTTAAACTTTCGAGAAGACGCCTTCGCATTGGTTTGTACGGTGTGGTCTCCGACGGGAATCAGATTACACCAAGGCTCAATTACAAGATCTCCTTTGCGATGCTGGACGATCGAAACATGAAGTGGAATTTCTAATCAATAGTTTTCGAAAAATCCATTCTTAATTAATCACTGTTACGTGAATGCACTTAAATTCTGGACAAAGCAAGATTTTCTTTTCGTCTCTCATTTGATTCAATGCCTTGATGAACGCTTGACGTGACACTGCACAATCTCCAAAAGATTTTATTCTATTGATGTCGAAAGAAACACCGAAGCTATGCGCTGAAGTACCTCTTGTGCATGAGTTCGGGTATTTTTGACAAATCTCTTCTTGTTGCTTTTCCGTTCGCGTAATTGAAGAAACCACAAAATAATCCTTTTCATTTTGCGTATTTTTCAGGAAGGAACGAAATAAAATGGCTAGCTCCTCCAATCGCTTTTTCGCAATGGGCGTTAAATGCTTTGAACTGGAACTCAGATATTGGATATAATAGCCATCGCCATCGCCGACAGAAACAAGTCGTTTTCTGCGCAAAAAATCATTCAAAGTAGCTTCATCCTTTATAAAACCATTCTTGGTCAGGCGAATTGCAAGTGGTCGATGAAGATCTGCATAATCATCTTTTGGCACTTCCAAGGATGTACAATCACAATTCGCTTCAGGTTCATGCCGTAACTCTACTTCCCGTTGAAAACGATGAAAATAGCCTCGAATACGCGACCTGTATGGGTATAAAACAACAAGTGACAATACGCCATAAAGCAATACCAATGAAAACGCACGTTTGAGCGATACCTTCTTTTTAATTAGTCTAAACAACAAAAAAAGCGAAAGCACTATGCCTCCAATGAGTACTGCGATAATAAATACTGTTAACTTAGACATTAGCCCTATTTTTATACGTTTAAAAGCAATAAAATGCTAGCGAATTTAAAAATAATATATTTACAATTAACAAAATGCTTGGTTCAATCCTAGCGAAGTTAAAAGGAATAAATTTACTTCAGTGCGATAAATGATTTTCACTGTGCTTAAGCCATCAGATTTCATTGGCAAATCCGTATCTTTGAGAAAAATTGTTGGGTATGTATGGAAAAATGAAAGAATTCCTAAAGAATGAATTGCAAGCCATCGAAGAAGGTGGAATTTACAAGCGTGAACGCATCATCACTAGTCCACAAGGGGCTAATGTAACGGTTAGCACCGGAGAGAATGTGGTCATCATGTGTGCAAACAACTACTTAGGTCTTTCTTCACACCCAGCTGTTATTCAAGCGGCAAAAGATGCCCTAGATACCCATGGATTTGGCATGTCCTCGGTACGTTTCATTTGTGGAACACAAGACATCCACAAAGAATTGGAGCAGAAAATCGCGGACTTCTACGAAACAGAAGATACCATTCTCTATGCGGCAGCTTTTGATGCCAATGGTGGTGTCTTTGAACCCCTTTTTGGTGAAGACGATGCCATCATTTCAGACGCACTGAATCACGCCTCCATCATCGATGGTATACGTTTGTGCAAGGCACACCGCTACCGCTATCAGCATTCGGACATGGCCGATTTGGAAGAACAATTGATAAAAGCACAAGATCAACGTTTTAGAATCATTGTGACGGATGGGGTTTTCTCTATGGACGGTGACATCGCCAAATTGGATGCTATCTGTGATTTGGCGGATAAATACGATGCGTTGGTGATGACGGATGAATGCCACTCTGCAGGATTTATTGGCAAAACAGGGCGTGGTGTTCCCGAATATTGCGATGTCATGGGTCGTGTGGATATCATCACTGGAACGCTGGGTAAAGCTCTAGGTGGTGCAATGGGTGGTTACACGACCGGTAGAAAGGAAATTATCGATATGTTGCGTCAGCGATCTCGCCCCTACCTTTTCTCGAATTCATTGGCTCCTGCAATTGTTGGTGCAGCAAATAAAGTGTTTGAGATTCTCAGTTCAAACACCGAGCTACGCGACCGTTTGGAAGAAAACACGAAGTACTTCAAGGATCGGATCATCGCGGCAGGATTCGACATCAAACCGGGTGATTCTCCCATTGTACCGATCATGTTGTACGATGCAGCGCTGTCTCAAAAGTTCGCGGATGCCCTTTTGAAAGAGGGCGTATATGCCATTGGATTCTTCTTTCCTGTTGTAGCCAAAGGTCAAGCACGCATTCGAACACAAATCTCTGCGGCACATTCAAAAGAAGATTTAGATAAGGCGATTGCTGCATTTATAAAGGTGGGTAAAGAACTTCAAGTGATTTCATAAATGCAACTTAAACGTCGATATTTTGGTTCATTGCTTTTGCTGCTCTTAGTGGTTGGACAATTGTTCCTTGCATCGACCTATGTTTTTTTCAATCCTGAATATGTAGATCCTGTCAAAATTGTAATGATAGATGAATTGGATGAAACATCGAATTCACCAAGCGAAGAATGCGATGAAAGTACCATTGAATCTTTTCTTGAAGAAGTATTGGACGAAGATGAAAAGATCTTGTCCATACACTTTTTTGACCCATTAAGCACCGCGAAAATCAGTGAGCTTCTTTCAACACTTAATTATCAACTCCTTACCCTTACTCCTCCTTTCTGCCCCCCTGAATTGGATATCATTTAGATAGTTATTGTTCATTTGAGTTATTCAATTTATTATTAATGAAAAATTTATTTAATTTTTGGCGTCACGATTTGTCGTCAGGATTGGTGGTGTTCCTTGTAGCACTTCCACTTTGTCTAGGCGTTGGTTTAGCATCGACCACAATCGATGGAATGCCGGGCCTACCTAATGCCTTTTCAGGAATCATTGCCGGCGTTATTGGGGGTGTCGTTGTTGGCGCACTTAGCAAAAGTCGGATCGGTGTATCAGGTCCAGCGGCAGGTTTGATCACCATTGTGTTGTCTGCAATCACAACCTTAGGCAGCTTCGAAGGATTTTTAGTCGCCGTAGTTCTAGCCGGTTGTATTCAAATTATTGCAGGGTTTTGCGGGCTAGGAATTATTGGTCTTTATTTCCCTTCATCCGTGATTAAAGGGATGCTGGCCGCCATTGGGATCACCTTAATCATGAAGGAAATTCCACATCTTGTTGGATACGACAAAGATTTTTTTGGTGATGAAGCCTTCCTCCAAACAGATGGACACAATACATTCACTGAATTAATTTATGCCCTTCAAGCGCTGCAACCTGGTGCTGTAATTATTGGTATTCTATCCATTGGACTCATATTCGTCGTTGACAAATGGTTGTCACCGTCTATGAAGATTTTTAAATTAATCCCTGCTGCATTAATTGTTGTGTTGGTCGGAATTCTTTTAAATCAATTATTCAAATCGTTTCTTCCAGATATCTACCTGAATGCTAAACATCTTGTTCAACTTCCAGTAGCGAAAAATGCGAGTGAATTTTTTAAATACTTCGCACATCCCGATTGGTCCTTTCTGTCCAATAAAAACACTTACGGAATCGCATTGACCATTGCTTTGGTAGGCAGTTTAGAAACCCTTTTAAGCGTTGAAGCCACAGATAAATTGGATCCAGAAAAAAGAAAAACACCAACGAACCATGAATTAAAGGCTCAAGGTATTGGCAACGTTCTATCTGGAATATTAGGCGGATTACCAGTCACTCAAGTCATCGTGCGCAGCTCTGCAAACATTAATGCCGGAGCGAAAACAAAATTGTCCGCGATGATTCATGGACTCATTTTATTTATCAGTGTGGTCTTTTTATCCAAATGGATCAATTTAATCCCACTTACTTCGCTGGCCGCCATTCTGATTCTTGTTGGATACAAATTGACCTCATTTAAACTGATTAAAAAGGTCTTTAAGCTAGGGTTTGATCAATCCTTGCCCTTCGGCGTTACCATTGTTGCGATTCTCTTGACCGACCTGCTGTCCGGAATAGCGATTGGATTGGCTGTTTCTGTGTTTTTTATTCTCAAAAGAAACTTTCAGAACAATTACAAAATCACGAAGGCATCGAATGATACAGAACAGGTCATGGTTCTTTCGGAAGAAGTGACCTTTCTCAACAAGGGGAGCATACAATTGACATTGCAAAAATTGCCAAAAAATGCTACGTTTACTGTAGATGGCACAAATTGTCAATCCATTGATTTTGATGTTCTTGAGATACTTCATGAATTCAAAGAATTCGAAGCCAAAGAAAAAAATATCCAAATCACCTTTATTAACATTCAAAATATCAATCATTAAATTAAAAAAAAATGGAAAAATTTTATAACGAATTACTCGAAAACAATAAGAAGTGGGTTGTGAAAATGTTGGACAAGGACGCTCAATTTTTCGAACGTTTATCTCACGGTCAGCAACCACCTATTTTATGGATTGGGTGCGCAGATAGTCGTGTTCCAGCAAATGAAATTATCGGTGCCTTGCCAGGTGAAGTCTTTGTTCATCGAAATATTGCGAATATGGTCGTGCACACAGACATGAACATGTTGAGTGTCTTGGATTACGCCATTAATGTTCTAAAAGTGAGTCATGTCATTGTTTGTGGCCATTATGGCTGTGGTGGTGTTCAAGCGGCCATGACCAACAAACATATCGGACTTATCGACAATTGGATTCGGCACATTAAAGATGTTTATCGCTTTCATCAAGATGAACTGAATGCTATTGAAGATGAGAAAACACGCTTTGACCGCTTTGTAGAATTGAACGTCAAGGAACAGGTGCTAGATCTTGCCAAGACATCGATCATTCAAAATGCTTGGGAAAAAAAGCAAAACATACATATTCACGGATGGGTATATGGTATCCATGACGGAATCATCAAGGATTTAATGGTATCAATCAAAAACAATGAGTCTTTATCTCAGGTATATCAATTAGATTTATAGGCTAAAATGCTTCAATGTCTATTAAAATCAGTGTCTTAATTTCCACCTTAAATCGTGATTTAAGCCTCTCTGCTATTCCGGAAAATGGCCCAATTATGTCGAAATACATGAAGGGCCATTTTCCATTTTTTGGGGTTAGCGCAGAGCCAAGAAGAGCAATTTTTCATCGTGTAAAAAAACAGCTGAACTCTGAATTAAACGCGAAAGAGAAACGGCTATTCATTCAAAGTTTGTTTCAACAAAACGAACGTGAACTGTACTACATTGCAATTGATTTCCTCAACTCGCTGCGAAAGGATGAGATTCAAGAATCAGATAGAGAATTACTTCACCAGTTAATTACTACTAACTCCTGGTGGGATTCCGTGGATGCGATTGCGTCAAACTACCTTGGAAAATACATCCAAAAGTTTCCGATACAAGGTGCTGAATTAATTGAAGAGTGGCGACATTCTGACAACATGTGGCTGCGACGCTCTTGCCTTATTTACCAATTGAAATATGGCAATAACACCGATTTTACGCTACTGATGGACTTGATTCATCAATTCAAACACGAAAAAGAATTTTTTATCCAAAAAGCCATTGGATGGTCACTTCGTCAATATTCGAAATTTCAACCTGAGGCCGTTCGCGACTTTCTGCACGATAGTGATCTCAGAGGACTCGCGAGAAAGGAAGCTGAAAAGTATTTGTAGACAATGGATATCAAGATTTTAAGACATCAAGATATTAAGACTCGAAGAAGGGATAAGGGACTTTAATAGTTACGAGTTACTAATGACGAGTTACTAGTTAGGAATCATTAGATACAGGCTAGAATTCAGAAGTTGACGAATTAAAAATTCCAGAAGAAATCAAATTGACACAGTCATCAAATTCCCAAGAAAGGTCAGGTTGTTTAGTTATTAAGATATAATTCGTAATTCGTGGCTGCTGGCACACCTCAGCCACCAAATTCATAACTAATAACTCGTAACTTCGTAACTCGTAATTAGTAACTCTCAGAAAAAAATGGCACTTATTCTTGAATGCAGAGGAATGCATCCGCAACACGGAGACAATTGTTGGTTCGCGCCCAATGCGACAATCGTTGGAGATGTAATCATGGGCAACGATTGTTCGGTGTGGTTTTCAGCTGTCGTTCGTGGCGATGTGAATTCCATTCGAATGGGCAACAGCGTCAATATCCAAGATGGGGCTGTGATTCATTGCACCTATGAAAAAACAAAAGTCTCATTAGGAAATAATGTTTCGATTGGACACAATGCCTTAGTACATGGGTGCACAGTCGAGGACAATGTGCTGATTGGCATGGGATCAATTGTTATGGATGATTGCTACATCGAATCCAATTGCATTATTGCAGCAGGCGCTGTTTTGCTAGAGGGAACACGAGTGGAGTCTTGGAGCATTTATGCGGGTGTGCCCGCTAAAAAAGTAAAAACCTTATCCCCAGAACTTTTTGCCGGTGAGGTGCAGCGCATAGCCAACAATTACATGAAGTATGCAAGTTGGTTTAAAGAGGAAAAATAAGCGGAGTGAAAGACATAGAAACATACGAAGAGTGTCACTTTCTGATTGAACGATTCTATGAGAAACTGATGAGTGATGAGCACATCGGCCATTATTTTCGAGATCTAGACTTAAGCAAGCACATTCCTCGCGTAGCTGAATTCTGGGCTTTTATTCTGATTGATCGAACGGGATACACAGGCAATATGATGGATGCTCATGCGCGATTGCCCCTAAAGGTGGATGATTTTGACCGCTGGTTGGCACTATTTCATGAAACGGTGCGTCAACATTTTACCGGTGAAAAAGCCAATCTTGCTATCGGACGCTCCTCACTGATTGCGTGGACGATGAAATCGAAGTTGACGTAGTGTTCTTATTCTACTACAATCGACACAATCCCTTTCAAGGCCTCTGCATCAGAACCACTGTCAATGATGTAGTAATACGTACCCACTGGCATCATTTTACCTTCGAAGGTGCCATCCCATGCTGAATTCGCATAATCACCTTTTTTGGACTCATAGAGTTTCGCTCCCCAACGGTTAAATACTGTCACCGTATTGTTCGGATATACAACATCCAAATTTAGAATCACCCAGTTGTCATTGGTGTTGTCTCCATCTGGTGTAAATGCCGTCGGCAAGATAATGTCACAAACTTCAATGGTTATGTCATACGATGAAAGTGGACTCGTACAGCCATTGTTCTGTTCATATACATAATAGGTCGTTGTCCCAATAGTCGTATTTGGCATTACGTTCGTCCCTGTCCCAACAAGTGTGGCTAATTGAGGATCTGAGAACCATGAAAACAAACCATTTGTGCCTGTTGC
>JBILBT010000348.1:0-2995 GCA_044353545.1 Crocinitomicaceae bacterium
GGCCTGCACTTTGAGGCTCAGCCGTTACATCTGTATGCGCATACAATCCAGCAAAATACTGCTGAACTGTCAATTGATCAATGGCCATCATTAAGGTCTGATCGCGGTAGTATCCTGAACGAAAATCACCGTTCTGAAACTGTTTCGCCAAAGCGATTTGAGCGAGTTCCTTTCCGTCACCGAAAATGCCAAATTTTGCTTTACCTGTCAGGACCTCTTTTCTTCCCAACAAGGAAGCCTCTCTAGAGATACATGCGATGCGAAAATCATTGAGCACTTCAGTCTTAAAAGATTCGAAATCTAATGATGTAGATGAGGCGATTGCAGCTTCTTTTGCCATGGTGAAAAATTGGTTGAACAAAAATAGTAAAAGTCACGGAATTCGGCGTCAGCCTGTAGGGCTATATTTGAGCATAGAACATGGAACATAGAGCATGGATTTTGATCATTCCATCAGCGCAGCGGTCTACGCTCTATCAGCGCAGCGGTCAGAGTCGGAGCATTGAACATAGAGCATGGATTTGCTCATTCTAGAAGTTTAGGGTCCAGTGTCTATCAACGAAGTGGTCTATGTTCCATCAGCGAAGTGGTCTATGTTCCATCAGCGAAGTGGTCCATTGTCTATCAGCGCAGCGATCTTTTGTAACTTAAATTCTTCATCCTTCATTTTTAATTTTTCATTCTACCTACCTTCGCAACATGAAATTCTTCGACCAATTAAAACGCTATCTGCCTTACTTCGTTGATCTGTGGCAATACATCGCGATCATCATCATTTTCATCCTGGCGGCAATCTTCATTTTGTAAGCATCTTTTTTTCGTAGCTTCGTTGAAAATAAAAGTACCATGAAGCATTTGCTCTCACTTTCTTTTCTTCTGTTCGTCGGGACCGTTTTCAGTCAATTCAATACAGACTCGCTGTCTCATATTGATTATCAAGCCTTGCACAGCGCAAATCTCAATGATGTTTGGGGGTATGTGGATGAGTTGGGGAATGAATATGCCATTGTTGGAACATCTAAAGGAACGTCCATCGTTAACGTCACAGACCCACTCAATCCTGTAGAGGTTTTTTGGATTGCAGGTACGGAGTCCATTTGGCGTGATCCTTCAGTCAATGGGAATTATGCCTATGTGACAACAGAAGCGGAAGATGGACTTTTAATCATCGATTTATCCCCACTTCCAGCATCAACAAATTTGCCAACGGCAGTATATACGGGCCCATTTGGTTCGCAATGGCAGTCTGCACACACGTGTTTTGTTGATGAGCAAGGCTATGGCTACATCTTTGGCGCCAACAGAGGCAATGGAGGTGCGATTATTCTGGATTTATTCACCGACCCCATGGCGCCCGTTGAAGTAGGAACCTTCGATAATTGGTACGTGCATGACGGATTTGTGCGGAATGACACCATGTACCTTGCTCACATTTCAGATGGATTTTTCAGCCTTGTCGATGCTGCAGACAGAACAGCTCCGGTGCTGATCAGTACACAAGTTACTCCCAACAATTTTTCACACAACATTTGGCCTACCGATAGCGGAAGTTTTGCATTTACTACAGATGAAGTCTCCGGCGCATACATCGCTGCCTATGACATTTCGAATCCAACAGCCATTGTAGAAATTGATCGCATACAGAATTCTCCAGGACAAGGTGTAGTGCCTCACAATGTGCATGTGAGGGGAGATTATTTGATTACGAGTTATTACTCTGATGGGGTTACAATTCATGATGTTTCATCGCCAGACAACATGATTCTTGTTGGTCAGTATGACACCTATCCAGGTCAAACGACAGGGTTTAATGGATGTTGGGGTGTATATCCTTACCTTCCTTCATCCAATATCTTGGCGGCAGACATCACAAAAGGGCTCTTTATAATTGGGGTGAATTATCAAAAAGCATGTTACTTGCGGGGGAATGTTTCGGATGCGTCAAATAGCCAAGGGCTTCCTGGTGTTCAGGTGCAGATTCTGACCAATGATCAATACGATTTTTCAACAGTTACTGGTGCGTATGCGACAGGGATTTACGCGCCTGGGGCCTATTCTGTGAAGTATTCTAAAGTGGGATATTATCCGCAAACTGTGAATGTTACTTTGAGTCAAGGGCAGACAATACTGCAAGACATTGAATTGGTTCCTATTCCACCATACAACTTAACTGTAACTGTACTAGAAGAGGGGACCTTGGAGCCCATTCCCAATGCACAGATCTTGTTTTCAGCACCATTGATTGATCACACCGGAATAACAAACGGTCTAGGACAAGAAAATCTGGTGCTCTATTACCAAGAAAATTATGATGTTTACATTGGTATTTGGGGTCATATTTCCGCATGTTCAACCCTGTTGATTGATCAAAACACAGGTTCTGTTCAGTTCATTTTGCCTAAAGGCTATTTCGATGACTTTAAAATGGACCTTGGATGGTCTGTGAATAGCTCTGCGGTGAGTGGGCGTTGGGAATTGGGTAAACCAAACACAACCAATAGTGGATCGGCACCGGCGCTAGATGCCGAGTACGATTGCGGAATCTCTGCCTATGTGACAGGAAATGATGCCTCTTTGAATCCTGACTACGATGATGTTGACGGAGGATACACCACCCTTGTTTCTCCAACGATGGATTTAACAGGATACACGGATCCTTACATCAATTTCAACCGATGGTTTTACTGCTACTTTGGCGCGCCACCTGATGATACTTTGAAAATACTCTTGACAAATGGACTCAATGTGGCCCTCGTTGACATGATTGGAGGAGAGGTCAATCAACCCGTCTGGCAATTTAAAGGTATTCGCGTCTCAGACTTTCTCTCTGTTAGTAATTCAATGCAGCTTATCGTGCGCGTTTCCGACTACGATCCTGCAGTCAATATCACTGAAGCTGGATTTGATCGCTTCTTCGTTTCGGAAGGAGATGTGACAGGAATCCTTGAGAACAATCTGAATTACACGCTATATCCCAATCCGTTCCAGGATGTCA
>JBILBT010000107.1:0-9616 GCA_044353545.1 Crocinitomicaceae bacterium
AACCTGGAAACCCTGTGAAGGTAAGGTTGAAGCATTTGAAAAGGAAGCTGGATTTGCCGCCAGTGGAACAAATGTCCAGATACTCAACGATTCCACCTTCTATTTCGTTTCTGGAGGATTTAAAAGTAGATTTTTCAAAACGACCAACAAAGGGAAAACTTGGGAAATCACTTCCCTACCCTACATGGGAAATGAAAGTACAGGTGCATTTTCCATTTGTATGATTTCTAAGAAAGTTGGAGTCATCGTAGGAGGAGATTATGCCAACCCAGATTTATCGATGAACACCTGCTTTTACACAAACGATGGAGGTAAATTTTGGATCAATGCAGAGATTCAAACCAGAGGATATCGGTCGTGCGTAATCCATGTGAAGGGTATATTCTATTCTTGTGGCACCAATGGCATCGATTATTCCATCGATAACGGCGTCACTTGGATTCCGTTTGCCAATGGAGAATATTTCGCCTTGGCCTCAGACGGAAATTCTTTATATGCCACAATGAAAGGTGGACAGTATAAAATTATGGGCTTGGTTTCAAAAAAATAAGATGAGTAAATTAATTGATCACGTCAAGGAGCATGTCCGTGAAGTTTTTTCTACGGACACCACGGGGCACGATTGGCACCATATTGAGCGCGTGTACAACATGGCATGTTACCTTCAAGAACATGAGGGCGGAGATCGAGAAGTTGTAGAATTGGCGGCTTTACTGCACGATATTTCAGATCATAAATTGAATGGAGGAAAACTGAACGATGGCGCACGCGTTGCTGAAATCGTGCTGAGAGAATACCATTGTCCCGATGAACTCATGCAAAAGGTGTGTGACATCATTGACCGGGTTTCGTTCAAAGGAGCACATGTCACAGACACTATGGACACTTTAGAAGGAAAAATCGTACAAGATGCAGATCGCCTCGATTCCATTGGAGCCATCGGTATAGCGCGTGCATTTGCCTTTGGCGGAAGCAAAAACAGGCCCATGTATCAACCCGAAGTTGGTCATGAATTGCACCGTGATTTTGAAACCTATGCGAACGCAAAAAGCCATACTATCAATCATTTTTACGAAAAATTACTACTTTTAAAATCTCGGTTTCACACGCCGACCGCTATTCACATTGGAGAGGAACGCCATGCATTCATGGAACAGTTCCTAAACCAGTTTTACCGTGAATGGGATGGAAAAAACGATTAAAAAAGATGACGAAGGAACTTGCATTGGGGGTTGATATTGGCGGGACAGGGACAGAATACGGACTTGTAACTCGCTTAGGCGAAGTAATTTATGAAAGAACAGTTCCGACAAAATCATTTCTAACGCCTCATGATTTAATAGACGCCATTTACTCGGATTTAAAACACCATGATTTACTAAAAAACTTGGAAGGAATTGGTATCGGAGCTCCGAATGGAAACTACTTCAACGGCACCATCGAGTTTGCGCCGAACCTAAGTTGGAAGGGAATCATCCCCTTAGCGGAAATGTTTAGCACAGCTTTTAGCGTGCCGGCATGGCTTACCAATGATGCGAATGCTGCAGCAATTGGTGAAATGCTTTTTGGTAATGCCCAAGATCTGAAGGATTTTGTCACTGTCACTTTAGGTACGGGTGTTGGAAGTGGAATCGTGATCAATGGTGACTTGGTATATGGCCACGATGGATTTGCCGGAGAATACGGTCATATCCGAGTCATTCCTAACGGCAGAACGTGTGGTTGCCAGCGTCTTGGCTGCCTTGAAACCTATTGTTCCTCGACAGGTGTTGTGCGCAGCATCACTGAATTGGATTCTGAAAACAAAGCGATTTCTTCTCTTTCGACACTCACAAATCCAAGTGCCAAAGATGTGTTCGACCATGCCGATCGTGGTGATTTATTTGCCAATGAAATCGTGGACTATACGGCCAATTTACTAGGTTCTGCATTGGCAGATTACACGTGTTTTAGCAGTCCAAAGGCCTACGTCCTGTTCGGCGGTATCGCACAACATGGTGGTGATTTCGCTAAGAAGGTGAAAAGATCAATGGAAGAAAACATGTTGGTTATATTTAAAAATAAAGTTGAAATTCGTGTTTCTTCATTACATGATCGCAACGCAGCTGTTCTCGGTTCGGCAGCACTTCTCTTTAAACACCTTAAACATGCATAATCTTCGGTTTCTTGTCGCGATTGTTGCCTTTCTCACTATGGGCAATTTGAATTCTCAAGTCATTCAACTTCAAAAATCACAAGAAATCAGAAAACAATACATCGGTGGAGGGCCGGTGAACGCTAACCTGTCAAAAAGTCTTTTCGTTGATCCATTTATTGGAACTGGAGGTCATGGCCATACCTATCCAGGTGCTTCTGCCCCATTCGGCATGATGCAGTTGAGTCCCGATACACGCTATGAAGGTTGGGACGGCTGCTCGGGTTACCACTACAGTGATTCAATCATTTATGGATTCAGCCACACCCACCTCAGTGGTACAGGTGTTCCTGATTACTGCGATTTGCTCTTTGTTCCTCAATCTGGAAAAGCACAAACGACTCCGGGTTATCTTGACGCTAAAAATGGCTACGGTTCTCCCTTCTCACACAACAATGAAAATGCCTCACCGGGATTTTATGAAGTGCATCTCGACAAAGGAAACATCGATGTGAAATTGACCGTTGGCGAACGAAGCGGTATGCACGACTATACCTTCAAGGAGGCGAAAGGCAAAAAATATGTACTCATCGACCTGGACCACCGCGACAAAGTCATTTCGGCTGCTGCAGAAGCGATTGGAAAAACGAAAGTTTCTGGTCACCGCATTTCGCAAGCATGGGCAAATGAACAACACTTCTATTTTTACTTTGAAACAAGTGTTCCTTTCCTTTCGGCCAAACAAATTGTGAAAAATGGGCAACACAAGCTTTTGCTTTGCTTTCCAGACGAAACGCGCAATCTAAAAATCAAGGTTGGCATGTCGGCCGTTGATGAAGCTGGAGCCAGAAGCAACCTTGAAAAGGAAATTCCCGCATGGAGCTTTGATGATCTTCGTGCGGAAACGGTAGCAAAATGGAACAAGGAATTGGGTAAAATCAATATTCAAGGAGAAAGCCGTGATTTCATGGTTAACTTTTACACCGCACTTTACCATTCTTACCTCAACCCAAACATTTTCAGCGATGTGGACGGACGCTACCGCGGTCGTGACAATGCCATTCACAGCTTAGACAATCCCAAGTATCCACAGTACAGCGTTTTCTCGTTGTGGGACACCTACCGTGCTGCCCATCCCTTGTTCACTATCACCCAACAAAACCGAACCAACGCATTCATTCATACATTTTTACGTCAATTCGATCAAGGTAAAGATTTACCCGTTTGGGAACTTGCGGGGAATGAAACGGAATGCATGATTGGCTACCACAGCGTTTCTGTGATTGCCGATGCCTTTCTAAAAAATCTGCGCGATTACGATGGAAAGAAGGCCTTGGACGCCATGTTTTTCACCTCTAAGATTGACGAATTAGGAAAGTCTTATTTTCGAAAGAATGGCTTCATCAGTGCCGGTGACGAACCAGAATCTGTTTCCAAGACATTGGAATATGCCTACGATGATTTTTGTATTGCGATGATGGCGAAAGCATTGGGTAACAATGTCGCGCAATACGACTACACGCGGAGCAGTTTGAATTTTATCAATCTTTTTGATCCGAAAAGCAAATTCATGCGTGCACGTCGCGGTGGAATGTGGTACTCGCCTTTTGATCCGAGCGAAGTGAATTTCAATTATACAGAAGCCAACAGTTGGCAGTATTCTCTCTATGCGCCGCATGCTGTAGATGTCTTGTCGGAATTGATGGGTGGAAAAGATTCATTGGAAATTTGGCTTGATCGACTTTTCACCACCGAAATGAAATTAACAGGCCGTGAACAAGCCGACATTACAGGTTTGATCGGACAATATGCACATGGAAATGAGCCCTCACATCACATGGCCTATTTGTACAATTACACCAATGCGCCGCATAAAACACAGGCCATCCTCGATCGCATTCAAAACGAAATGTACCGCCCAATGCCCGACGGACTTTCTGGAAATGAAGACTGTGGGCAAATGTCAGCGTGGTATGTGATGAGTGCAATGGGCTTGTATCAAGTCACACCAGGTCACCCCTTTTATGATTTTGGTCGTCCGATGATGACTGAGGCAACCATTGAATTGGAAACAGGTAAAGAGATCATTATCAAAGCAATAAACAACAGCCCCAAGAATAAATACATCCAAAAAGCGACTTGGAACGGAAAGGAAATGACGGACATGGGAATCACCCACGAAGCGCTGATGAGTGGCGGTGAATTGATCTTTACACTGGGTGAAGCACCAAAATTAATGGTGAGTAGTCATCCTGGTTCAGCATTAAAAGCGGCTGATGTCGAAAGTTCAGGATACATTGCACCTCCTTTCTTTGAGAATGAAGAACGCATATTTGATGACAAGCATACTATCACGATTGGACATCATCCACAATACAACAGCAACAAAGAATGGTTGTTCGACCAAGAGTTTAATGGATTTCAAGCCGACCAAATTTCCATTGAATATAGATTTACCGATCAACCGGACAGCATTTTCACCTACACAGCACCCTTTACTATTGAGAAGAGCCGAAGCATTGAAGCGCGAAAAGTTCAACGTGTATTTACGACGAGCGCCTGCTATGACCACAGAAGTGAATGGGTTCGTGCCGATTATACCCAACGTGACCAATCCATTCAATTGAATTTAAAGACAGAATTCGCTCATCAGTACGCTGCTGCAGGACCAAACACCTTGATCGATGGCATGCAAGGAGGAAGTGAATTCCGTACAGGCGATTACCAAGGTTTCTTTGACAAAGACATCATTGCAGAGGTGGAATTCACAGAATCTCGCGTATTGAAAGAAATTGGTTTAAGCTGCTTGCAAGACATGAAATCATGGATTTTCTATCCGTCTGAAATAAAGATCGAATTGTCCTACGATGGGGTTCATTTCGAAGCGCTTTCGACGATCATTACCAATGTGACCTTTGCTTCCAATGCGATTACTCCTGAAATGATTCCAAGTTTCAGCACGTATGTCGGTCCTATGACACAGGATTTCTACAGACAAACAAACACCACAAAACCGATTCGAAAAATTAGAGTCACCGCTGTGAATTATGGAAAATGTCCGCAGTGGCATCTCGGTGCTGGCAATAGCACGTGGCTCTTTGCAGACGAACTTATTTTCCGATAAAACACATTTCCCCTTCCCCTTTTGACCATATTCCCTAGAAAGTTGGTACATTAGCGCACACAATTTATTCAATAAAAATTATGAAGCAATTTAAGATTACACTGATCTGTTTCTTCGTTCTTCTCGGATCATTCGTCCGCGCAGATGAAGGAATGTGGTTTTTGATGTTCATCGATCGTCTGAACCACCGCGATATGCAAAAAATGGGACTTCAGCTTACGGCTGAGGAAATTTATTCCATCAACAATCACTCATTGAAAGATGCGATTGTTCAGTTCAACGGAGGATGTACTGCTGAGGTAATCTCCAAAGATGGTTTGTTATTGACCAACCACCACTGCGGTTATGATGCGATTGCAGAATTGTCAACCCCAGAGGCTAACTACTTGAAAAACGGATATTGGGCAGCGACGCGCAAAGATGAATTGAAGCCCGCAAGTTTGTATGTACGTTTCTTCGTGCGCATGGACGATGTGTCTTCACGCATTTTAAGCAAAGTGAACAGCTCAATGTCTGAAGCTGAGCGTGAAAAAGCCATCAACCAAGAAATTGCTTTGATCGAAAAAGAAAACAACGAAGGCGGAAAATACACCGTTTCTGTTCGTTCATTCTTCCAAGGAAATGAGTTCTACTACTTCGTGTACCAAGATTACAAAGACGTTCGTTTGGTGGGAACTCCACCAGAAAGCGTTGGAAAATATGGAGGCGACACAGACAACTGGGAATGGCCACGTCATACAGGAGATTTCTCTATGTTCCGTGTGTATGCAGATGCTAGCGGTCAGCCAGCTGAATATGCAGCGAGCAATGTTCCATTGAAGCCTAAACACCACCTTCCTGTTAATGTTGGTGGAGTGAAAGAAAATGATTTCGCCATGATTCTTGGTTACCCAGGGCGCACCAACCGTTGGATGCCTGCTGGAGGAATTGAGCAAAACGTCATGTTCTCTTACCCTGCATGGGTGGAAGGTTCAAAAACTGGAATGGATGCCATGAAGAAATACATGGATAAAGATGAGGCCGTAAACTTGATCTATGCATCCAAGTATGCTGGAGTAGCAAACTACTGGAAGAACCGTCAAGGGATGATTGATGCATTGACACAATTCCAAACGGCGAAAATGAAAACAGCGCAAGAAGCGAAGTTCAACAAATGGGCAAACAAGCCAGAGAACAAAGCGAAATATGGAAATGTTGTGGCAACGATCAACAATTACTACAACCTTACCAATGAAAAAGCACGTCACGATAACTACTTGCAACAATTACTTCGCACATCTGCTTTTGGAACAATTTCTCGCAGCCTTGGGAAGCAATTGATGACATACGCTACGGCTGATGCTGAAACACGCGCTAAAATGCGTCCAGATCTTGAAGCAGCGATCAAAGGTTTCATGGCTGACATGTACCTGCCTGCTGAAATGGACATCTTGAAAGCACAGTTGAAGTTGTATGCCACAAAATCTACTGGATACAACATCGCTCCTGCCGTAGTTAAAATTGGCGGAAATTACGACACGTATGTAAACTCATTGTTCAACTTGAGCATCTTTACATCTCAAGATGCATTGTTGGCGTTCTTGGATCTTCCATCTGAAGGAATGATTAGCAATGATCCTATGTATGTATTATCCAATGACCTACTCAATCATTTGAGTTCAAAATCCGATGAAATTGCGAAAGCACAAAATGATTTCCAAGCTTCTTTCAGATTGTTGGTTCAGGGACTTCGTGAGTCGAAGCTCGCTCCTATTCAATACCCAGATGCAAACTCTACCTTGCGTTTGACATACGGAAATGTTCAGGCCTTGCCAAAAGACAGCCGCAACGATGCGAAAGTAAACTTCTACACAACAATGGACGGTTTGGTAAAAAAATACAAAGCAGGTGATGCTGAGTTTGATTTGCCAGCGCGCATGTTGGAATTGCACAAGAACAAAGACTACGGTCAATATGTAGACAAAAACGGATACATGCCAGTATGTTTCTTGACAGACAACGACATTACAGGAGGTAACTCAGGTTCACCAGTTTTGAATGGCAAAGGAGAGTTGATTGGTTTGGCCTTTGATGGAAACATCGAAGCGATGGCTGGTGATGTGATCTTTGATTCAAAATTGCAACGCACCATCAATGTTGATATTCGTTATGTCTTGTGGTTGATTGAGAAATACTCAAACGCAAAACACATCGTTGACGAAATGGATATCGTTCGATAAACGAAACACACAGAAATCAAGAATCCCGCTCATAAGGCGGGATTTTTTTTTGCAATCATTCAATTTTCTAAAAGTATTTGATTTTATTTGTGAAGCGAACAATCGTTATAAACCTTTCCTTATGAAGCAGCTATTTATCACCGCAATCCTTTGTGTTTTTTCACTAATCAGTACAGCACAAACAAGTATTACATGTAAAAGCAGAGAAACGTGTTGGTGGAATGTTGAGTCCGAAGTATTTGATATTTGTTCAGATGCTGTCTTCGACAATTCGTTATTTGTCATGAATGAAAATGAGGATATGCTTGTGCATAAAACATCTGACATGACTTCTACCTATTATGTCACCTCTTCCGAATCGGAAGAAGATTACATTACCTATGAAGTTGTTAGTGACGTTGGTAATGAATATACCGTATTTTTTGATGTACAAAACATGTTGGTAAAATTTATGGGGACTGATGATGAAGGTGACATTTACCTGACGATGTACGCCATTAAATCTGTGTTTTAAGGAGATGAATAATTTCCCGAATACCATTAAACTCATACTCGCTATTGCTCTTCTGTTCTGTCTTGCCGATATGCCCTATGGGTATTATCAGTTTGTGCGCGTTGCAGCAACTGTAGGTTTTGGAATTCTAGCCTACACTGCATTTGAGAACAAAAAACAAGGAGAAGGAATTCTTCTAATCGTGCTCATTCTATTGTTCCAACCATTGGAGAAAATTGCCCTAGGTCGTACCTTATGGAATATCGTTGATGTGGTGGTTGCTGTCTTTCTTTTAGGATCTGCATTTGTAAATACATCAGCAAAGAAATCATAACCTTTTCTTTCCCCTTCCTTAACATCTCGATAACTTTCATACCTTTCCTTTGTGTTATGATTTTGACAACGATGATAAACGCTCCTCAGCAACCAGTGCAAAGCCCAATGGACGCTTTGTTAATGTATCTCGAACTAGGAAACATAGCTGGAAAAAATGGAAATGATCAAGATGCCATTGATTATTACATCAAAGGTCTTCAGATTGCTCGAGAAATTGAAGACCGTCCAAGAATCCAGCAATTGTCGAATTTGATTTTGACGTTTATCTAATTTTCCTAGAAGGCATCCGAAGATTTTATATACGGGGAAGACTTTACTCTTTTCTTGAACATAAATCCCAATCCGATCTCATGGGTTGATCCAAATATTCCATTGTTCAATTTACTGAACGACATCTCGTAAGCATACGAAACCCGAAACTTTCCTTTGATATCCCAACCCGCCATTAGTCCAATGCAGTCGTTAGAACGAAGTGTAACACCAGCATACAAATAGTTGTATTTGAAGAGAAGATTAAAGTCAAGGGAATAAAAATTAAAATCTGTTTTCAAAAAAACTTGTGGACGCACTATAAACGCTGGTTTGTATCTACCCTTCGCACTAATTTGAATATCGTATCCAGCAAAACCAAAAAGATGCAAAGCATCGCGATAACCATTGGCATATTTACTCTGAGGAAGTTGTGTCACACTTAGTCCCAAATCTAATTTTCTCCATCGCAATGCCACCCCAAAATCAGCTGTAAAACGTGTAGATGGTGCCCAAAAAGTTGAATCGACAAAGGGTCCAGGGAAAAACACTGTCGAATTCTTCATGTACTGAAAACCAGCCGCAAGTCCAAATGACAAAGATGTATATCTCCCCAGTTGCAACTGATAAGCATAGGTCGCTTTTACTTTATGAAAGTTAGAGAAACCAATGTTTTCGTGCATATAAGATCCACCAACAGATGAATTTATCCCTCTCAATTTTGATGAATAGGACAACAACTGTGTCGAAGGATTTCCATAAACATTGGTCCATTGATCACGAACAACGGCATAAGCCTCATGGTCATATTCTCTTGCACCCGTAGCTGGGTTAAAATACGATAGGGCATTCCAAAATTGTGTGAATTGGGGTTCTTGTTGGGCAAATGCACTAGAAGCACATAGCAAAACAGCAGGTAGTAATTTTCTCATGCACTTCAAACAAGTGAAGCACAGAAATAGTTACAGTTGATTTAAAAACTCCATGGTATCTACCCCATCAGCATAATCACTCAACATAGGACATTGCGCTGAACCGAACGGCGTAAAGGATTTACCTAC